>CALEMG010000342.1 GCA_937910835.1 uncultured Alphaproteobacteria bacterium
AACGACGCCGTGCCGGAGGCCTATCAAGGCATGGAGCGGTTCGAGGCGCGCAAAAAAGTCGTCGCCGAGATTGAAAGCCTTGGCCTGCTCGAAAAGATCGACGATCATCCGCATACGGTGCCCTATGGCGACCGTTCCGACGTGGTCATTGAGCCTCTGCTTACCGACCAATGGTTCGCCGATGCGGCGACCTTGGCGCAACCTGCGATCCGCGCGGTCGAGACTGGCAAGACTAAATTTGTGCCCGAGAAATGGACCAACACCTATTACGACTGGATGCGCAATATCCAGCCTTGGTGCATCTCGCGTCAGCTGTGGTGGGGGCATCGCATTCCCGCCTGGTTTGGTCCGGACGGGATGATTTTTGTGGAAGAAACCGAAGCGGAGGCTCTCAAAGCCGCCGAGGCGCATTATGGCCGCGAAGAGGAACTCACTCGCGATAGCGACGTGCTCGATACCTGGTTTTCCTCCGCACTCTGGCCGTTTTCGACCCTTGGCTGGCCGGACAAGACGCCGGAGCTGGACCGCTATTACCCGACCGACGTGCTGGTCACCGGCTTCGATATCATTTTCTTCTGGGTTGCCCGGATGATGATGATGGGCCTGCATTTCATGGAGGAAGTGCCGTTCCACACCGTCTATATCCATGCGCTGGTCCGCGACGAACACGGTGCGAAGATGTCGAAATCCAAGGGCAATGTGGTCGATCCGCTGGACCTGATGGATAAATACGGCGCCGATGCGCTGCGTTTTTTCCTTTCCACCAGTGCGGCGCGAGGCCGCGATGTCCGTCTTTCTGAACAGCGAGTTGAAGGCTATCGCAACTTCGCGACCAAGCTCTGGAATGCCGCCCGCTTCTGCGAGATGAATGACTGCACGGTGCCGGAGGGGTGCGATCCCTTTGCGGTCAAGGAAACCATCAATCAGTGGATCGTTGGCGAGACGGTGAAATGCGAAAAAGCGCTGCGCGCGGCGATCGAAGGCTATCGCTTTAATGATGCCTCAAACGCCATCTATGCCTTCACCTGGAATGTCTTCTGCGACTGGTATCTGGAGTTCGCGAAATTGCCGTTCCAGGGGAATGACAAGGCGGAGACGCAGGCGACGGCGGCCTGGGTGCTGGATCAGATCCTGAAAATCCTGCATCCCTTTATGCCGTTTGTCGCCGAGGAACTCTGGGGCAGCGTCGCGGCAGAGCGGAGCACGGATCTGATTGTTGCCGACTGGCCGGTCTATCCGGCGGACGCCGTCAATGCGTCAGCCAGTGAAGAAATGGACTGGGTGCAGGAACTGATTACCGGCATCCGCGGCGTACGCAGCGAGATGAATGTCCCGGCGGGCGCAAAAATCCCCCTCATTTTCAACGGCGGCAGCGCGGAAGATAATGCCCGGCTCGAAAAGCATTGGGATATCATCGCCCGCATGGCCCGGCTGGAGTCTCGCGAGATCGATGCCGCTGTACCGAAGGGTGCGCTGCAATTCGTCCATAAAGGCGCGACGGTCATCCTGCCGCTTGCGGGTGCGATGGATATCAATGCAGAAAAAGCGCGTCTTAGCAAGGAAATGGCCAAGCTCTCGGGCTATATGACCGGCCTCAACAAAAAGCTCGGCAATGAGAAATTCGTCGCCAATGCCCCGGCCGATGTGGTTGAGGGCGAGAAGGCGAAGCTCGCCGACGCTGAAACCCAGCTTGCCAAGCTCAATGACGCAGCGGAACGTCTCGCGGAACTTTAATAGCTAAACCGGATGCCTTAACGGGTGTCCGGTCTATCTTTTGAGGAAGGCGGGGGCCATGCTCCAGCCCCAGTTGAGCAGTTTCTCGATCCATTTCACTATCGGGATGACCACCAGCCAGGGCAGCAGGAAGAGGCAGGCCGCGCCGCCACCCACGATCACATCCGTAAACCAGTGGCCGCCGCCGGCAAGGCGCGGAAGGCTGACAAACACCATTAGCAGAACACTTATAATCGCGATATAGGGCCGGTCCCGGAACAGCATGATGACCCCGCCCGCGAACAGGGCACTGGTCATCGCATGGTCGCCGGGGAAGGAATTGTCGGTCGAAGTTTTCACCGTATAGCCCGTAATATAGTCGTTTATGTTGTTAAACGGCGCGAGGACAAGGCCGGGGCTCGGGTGATGAAATTCGCCGATAATCCGTTTCGAGATCAGCAAGGCAACCAGGATCAGGAAGGTGATCGCGCCGATCTTGGCCATCACCTCTATGCGGTTTTTCCGCTCTGTTGAGACCACCATATAGATACAGATGGCAAGCATGGCGACAAAGGTCGCCTGATCGAAGGTCTTGCTGTTAGTCCAGGCCCAGAACTGGGTGATGATCCCATCCGGCGTGATCGTATCGTTAAGGATACGGAACACACCAATATCCAGCTTCCGCCAGATGACGTCATAGAACCCGGTCAGATTTGACATCAGCAAAATCACGGCCGACAGCGTGCAGACGATCAGCAGAGTTATGCGCGTCTTTAATTGCGTCGAGTCTGAAGGGGCGTAAATGGACATATTTTTCGAATCTTGCTCTGGCACTGTAACAGAAACGTCATATTAGCCGCTATTTATGGTTAAGCAAATACCCTGTCAATCCCGCATGAAAAGTTTGTCATTGAGGCGAGAGGGAAAATAGCCGTAAACTTCAATTAATAAATCCAGACAATGAAAAACCGGGAATACCCGGCATCAGCGAGAGGGAGCTCATCCATGACAGACATTCATTTTGCGCCCGCCCATGAACAGGCGGCGAAAATCGCTCAAGGGGAAATCGGCGCGGAGGAGCTGCTCGATCATTATCTCGCGCGGATCGGAAAGTATAATGGTGATCTCAACGCTGTGATCTGGATGGATGAGAAGACGGCGCGGAAACGGGCGCGGGATGCCGATGCGGCGCGCAGCCGCGGGGATCGGCTCGGTCCGCTCCATGGCGTGCCGATGACGATCAAGGAAAGTTATAATCTCGTCGGCAGCCCCTCCACCTGGGGAAATCCGGCATGGAAGGATCATTATCCTGAGAAGAACGCCCTGAGCGTGCAGCGGCTTCTCGATGCGGGGGCGAATATCTTCGGCAAGACCAATGTGCCCTTCATGCTCGCCGACTGGCAAAGCTTTAACGATATCTATGGCACGACGAATAATCCATGGGATCTCGGCCGGACGCCGGGCGGCTCGTCGGGCGGGGCTGCGGCGGCGCTGGCGGCGGGGCTTTCGGGGATCGAGACGGGTTCCGACATCGGTGCCTCCATCCGCAACCCGGCGCATTACTGCGGCGTGTGCGGCCATAAGCCGACCTACGGCGTCATTCCGGGGCATGGCCAGAAACCGCCGGGAATCGTCGCTGACAGCGATATCGCCGTGCTAGGCCCGCTTGCGCGCTCTGCCTTCGATCTGGAGATTGCGCTTGATGTCATGGCAGGGGCGGGGAGCCCGCAGAATGCTGCCTGGAAACTTGATTTGAAACCCGCGCGTCACCGGTATCTGAAAGACTTTCGTGTCGCCGTGATGACGAGCGCGGAGGGGTTCGATGTCGATAATGCTTATCAGGCGGCCTTAAATAGCATCGCT
>CALEMG010000343.1 GCA_937910835.1 uncultured Alphaproteobacteria bacterium
GACGGTTGAAGAGACTTTAGATCCTGATTTGCCGATTTGCGACGCCCATCATCACCTATGGGATTTGCGCCCTGGCAGAATAACTCAACGGTATCTTCTCGATGAAATCCTCGCCGATACAAATAGCGGGCACAATATTGTCTCCACCGTATTCATAGAATGCGGCGCCATGTATCGGTCGACCGGACCTGAGGAGATGAAGCCGGTCGGTGAAACCGAATTCGTCAATGGTGTCGCGGCGATGACTGCTTCCGGGCTTTATGGCGATACACGCGTTGCAGCCGGCATTGTCGGCACTGCCGATCTAATGCTGGGCGATGCTGTAGGGCCGATACTGGATGCCCATATAGGTGCGGGCGGCGGACGATTTCGTGGCATTCGCCATCGTGCAAGTTGGGATGCAAGTGACGAGGTGCCAAACTCATTGCCAACAACGATTGAAAATCTTTACCTAGATGCGACGTTCCGCGAGGGGTTTGCGAACCTCGCCTCTCGCAATCTTAGCTTCGAAGGATGGTGCTATCATCCACAGATTCCACAGCTAACTGATCTTGCACGACATTTTCCGGACACAACTATAATTCTCAATCACTTTGGCGGACCATTAGGCATCGGGCCTTATAAAGACAAACAGGATGAGTATTTTCCGGACTGGAAAAAATCCGTGTCGGAGCTTGCGAAATGTCCGAATGTCGTTGCTAAACTTGGTGGCCTTAACATGGAGATTAACGGCTTCGGTTGGCATCACAAGAAACGTCCCCCATCCAGCATGGAATTAATGGAAGCGACGCGACGCTTTTATGAACACACCATCGAACAATTCGGCACCAGCCGATGCCTGTTTGAATCAAACTTTCCGGTCGACAAGGTAAGCTGCAGCTATAATATTCTATGGAATTCTTTTAAGCGACTAACAGCAGATTATAGTGCATCAGAAAAGGCAGATTTATTCCACGACACCGCGAGCCGAGTATACCGTCTCGAATAGTCATGGAATTTTCATCTGAACTAGTTTTTGAACTTCAGGTCCGTTAAGCTCTCTCCTGGGGCGGATAAATTCTTAGGACAATAATCATCGATGACAAAAACCAATTTATTCACACCGATTTCTATTGGTGAACTGCAACTATCAAACCGCGTCGTCATGGCGCCGCTTACACGGATGCGCGCGACCGTTCCAGGTAACATCCCTAACGAAATGATGGCGGAATATTATGGCCAGCGTGCAAGTCGTGACAGCTTGATAATTGCCGAGGCCTCCCAGGTTTCGGAGGATGGCCGGGGCGCCCCTTGTACGCCCGGCATTCATTCCCCAGAGCAAATAGCGGGGTGGAAATTAATCACGGAGGCCGTGCACGCCAAGGGCGGAAAGATTTATCTGCAGCTCTGGCATATGGGCAGACTGTCGCATCCATCCTATCAACCTGATGGAGGGCTACCAATTGCTCCATCAGCGGTACCTGCAAATGTTGAGGTCACTACGCAGGAATTCAAGCGCGTTCCCTGCCCCACACCTCGGGCGCTGAAGACTGAGGAAATACCGAGCTTGATCGAACGCTACGTCCATGCTGCCAGCTGCGCCAAGGAGGCCGGTTTCGATGGTGTAGAAATCCACTCTGCCAACGGCTATCTGCTGGAACAATTTCTCCAATCGCGAACGAACAAACGCACCGACCTTTATGGAGGCTCGATTGAAAACCGCTGCCGATTGGTGTTAGAAATTACGAAAGCTATTACTACGGTTTGGGGATCAAATCACGTCGGCATTCGCTTGTCCCCTTATGGTATTGCAAACGATAGTGGCGAGGACGAGCCAATGCCGCTCTATTCCCACCTCATCAGCGAACTTGATAAGCTTGATTTGGCATATCTGCATCTGATTGAGCCGCGGGCCAGCGGTACGGGTCAGCGTGATGTGGATCATAAAAATGTGCCCTCGGCGGCAGAACTCTTCCGTCCCATCTGGCATGGCATCCTGATCGCGGCCGGCAACTTTAACAGAGAAAGCGCCAATACCATGTTGGCGAATGGCGATGCAGACGCAATTGCCTTTGGTCGCTTCTTCATTTCTAATCCCGACCTGCCCGAGCGATTAAGACTGGACGCACCATTAACGCCTTATAATCGCGCAACATTTTACAGTCGTGGACCAGAAGGATATATCGACTATCCCACATTGATCAGCACCATGACGGATTGACGATAAAGTCCGGATAGAAAAGCCCGAAAGAGAAATCGCCTCTCTTCCGGGCAAGTTAAACGCAAACCCAACAAGCGTTCAGACAGCAAGAGATTCCGCCCGCCGGATTCCGCAGAAAGAAATTACATTGCAGTTGTCATGCTATCGACTACAATTGTCGCATGACAAAATGGATTCCCAAGCGTGAGGCGCTCGATCGTCCTCTTCATATAGGCATTGCAAATCTTATCAGAGACGCCATCTCCGACGGACAGTTGGCTGTTGGGGAGCGCCTCCCACCTCACCGAACTCTAGCGGATATTTTACGCGTCAGCGTTCACACCGTCAGCAAAGCCTATGATGAGGTCACGCGCGCGGGCCTCATCGGCGGTCAGGTAGGGCGAGGAACATTCGTTCTGGATCCCGCGCAATCCTCCCGCCAACCATTTCTGATGGAGCGAACCGACCAGGGGCTGATTGATCTTTCGATTGCCAGGCCGCTGTATGACAATATTCATGTCAGCAGGATGCAATCCGCACTTGCGGAGATGTCCGAGGGAGTGAATCCGGACACCTATCTGGCCTGTCGGCCCAACATTGGTCTGGGGGAACATCGCCATGCAGGCGTGAAATGGCTTTCGAAGTGCGGACTGGAAACTTCCACAGCAAACGTTGTCATGACCAACGGTGTCAGTCACGGCATGGCGACGGCCCTCTCCTCGGTTGCCCGTCATGGAGATGTTGTCGTGACAGATGTTATTGCCCATCATCTTATTGTCTCCCTTTGCTCCTATCTCGGACTGCGCCTTCAGGGACTTCGGATGGATGAGGAAGGCGTTCTGCCGGATGCATTTGAGGAAGCCTGCAAACAACAGGATGTAAAAGTTTTCTTTACGGTTCCGACCCTTGCCAGCCCGTCCGTAAACCTAATGTCAACGGAAAGGCGCAAGGATCTCATCCGAATCGCTCGGCAATATGATATCCTGATTGTCGAGGACGATGTCCTTGGCCCTCTGCCTGAGACGCGTCCCACTCCGATATCTGCGCTCGCGCCTGAAAGATCTATTTATCTTACATCTTTTACGAAATGCGTTATGCCCGGCCTTAGAACAGGATACTTGGTCGCGCCTGAGGCCCTGCTGCCCTCAATTATAGGAAGGCTAATTGTGTTCAGCTGGATGGCCACCCCATTTATCTCGGAGCTCGCAAGCCGCTGGATTGATGATGGTACAGCAGACGAATTAGTGCTTTGGCAGCGCGAAAAAATTGCCGAACGTCACACGATTGTGGCTGAAGAACTGGCCGAATTCGACTGGGTCGGCCATCCGGCAGCGCTGCATTTCTGGCTTGCGCTACCTGAGCAGTGGACGTCACACAGCATGGTGGAGCATGCGAAAGCACTCGGGGTTGCCGTCGCCCCGCCGCAACCTTTCATGACGGCGCAATGCGAACCCTTGAATGCGGTCCGAATCGCCGTTGGCGGCGTTGCCCGTACGGAAAGGTTTCAGCAAGGACTAGCCCTTATCAAAGGCCTCTTAAAACGATCACCCGAGCCCTTACCACAACTGCTATGATTGTACTGCGTCAATATAATATTTGACATGCATTACAATTGAAGGCCAGACTTCCACTCGAAAAATTCAGGCGGGTCGCTTTTCGCCAAATTCTGATTTCAACAGTATTTCCGGACAAGCATTTACGGGAAGAGTCCGTATTAGCTTTTACGAACCTTTAAGTGTTTCAGGATTGTGGGACCATTGCGTGCCGGGAAGGGAAATCCGTCAATGATTGCCAATCGCAAACAGGAGGTATGATACCAATGACTTTGAAGAAACGCGGCTTGATTAGCTGTTTGACAGCAATGGCGACAATTGCGGCAGGATTGAGCACTGCAAACGCAGATACATGGAAATACGCATTTGAAGAATCCCTGACAGAAGTCCAGGGGGTCTATGCGACAAAATTCAAGGAAGAGATCGAGAAAAACTCTGATCATAAAATCCAGCTGTTCCCCTATGGTACGTTGGGCGAGTCAGCGGACCTGATGGAACAGACCCAGGCAGGTATCCTGCAATTCGTTGACCAATCTCCCGGATTTACCGGCGCGCTGATCCCCGAAGCACAGGTCTTTTTTGTTCCCTACCTACTTCCGACGGATCAAGAGCATCTGGCCCGCTTCTTCCGGGACAGCAAGGCAATTAATGAGGATTTCAAAGGACTTTACGCGAATCAAGGACTTGAACTTCTGCAGATGTTCCCCGAAGGCGAAGTTGCCATGACGACTAAAGAGCCCGTCAACAGCTGTGCAGATCTGGATGAGGTAAAATTCCGCGTCATGACGAACCCGCTTCTCGTAGAAGCCTACAAAGCGTTTGGCGCAACACCAACGCCTCTGCCTTGGGGTGAAGTATATGGAAGCCTGCAAACCAACATCATCCAAGGTCAGGAAAACCCGACTTTCTACCTGTACTCAACGAAGCTGTATGAAGTGACGGACTACATCACCTATACAGGCCACAGCAACTTTACGACAGCGGTTATGGCCAACAAGGAATTTTTTGATGGTCTTGGAGATACCGACAAGAAGATTGTTCAGGATGCCGCCAAAGCAGCTTATGAACATATTGTTGTTTATCAGGAAGGCCTGGCTCAGCAAGAATTGAAAAAAATCAAGGAAACCAAGCCAAGCATGACGGTTACCGTCCTTTCCGAAGAGCAGCGCGCCTGCTTTAAAGAAGCGGCCGGAGACGTTGAGGCCAAATTCATCGAAATGACCGGTGATAGCGGCACGGCGATCCTTAAACAGTTCAAAGCAGACCTGGCTGCCACAAAGTAGGGCTATACACCCAAAAAATATCGGGCGATCTTAAGTAAAACTGCCCGGTATTTTTCCCTCTAGAATTTTGGATTTGAACGATACAGGGAATGCCTCGTGACAGATAAAGCTCACAAATCAATGCTACCCGGTTTCCTGGGTCAGATCGATACACTGATCGGTCGTGTGGAAGCCGTCATCCTCGCAGCCGGTGTATTATTGATGGGCCTAAATACAGTAGGCAATGTTATTGGCCGCTTCGTCTTCCAATACAGCTTCTTCTTCACGGAAGAGATAAACAGAATTCTTATTATCATGATCACCTTTGCGGGTATCGGCTATGCTGCGCGCCATGGCCGGCATATCAGAATGTCTGCCATTTATGATGCGTTGCCCATTCGAACGCGCAAAGTCATGATGATCCTTATTACGATAATCACCGCGTTGACGATGTTTGCCCTGTGTTATTTTTCAATCGGCTATATCATGAAAGTTGCAAACTCCGGACGCGTCCTGCCTGCTCTTCAAATACCGGTTTATATGATTTTTCTTTGGGTTCCAGTCGGTTTCGCAGTCACCGGAATCCAGTATGCACTCACAACGGTCAAAAATATTCTCGAAAAAGACGTCTACCTCTCCACCAGCATGCTGGAAGGGTATGACGACGACGAGATCGAAGTTTAGGAGGATCGGATGGCAATCAAAATAACAGCAATCATGATCGTCCTGTTACTCGCGGGCCTGCCCATGATGATCCCGCTTCTGCTCGGCGCTTTTTATGGATTTTATGAGCTTTTTAATGGCTTTTCAAAAATGGACTTCATGGTCCAACAGATGCTCGCGGGCATACGCCCGGCATCTCTAATAGCAGTCCCGATGTTCATTCTGGCCGCGGAAATCATGACCCGGGGCCAATCCGCAAACCGTCTTATTGACATGGTGATGAAGTTTATCGGCCATGTCCGGGGCGGACTTGCCGTCAGCACGGCCGCGGCTTGCACCCTTTTCGGGGCGGTATCCGGCTCGACGCAGGCCACAGTTGTTGCTGTCGGGTCGCCATTGCGCCCACGTATGTTGAAGGCGGGATACAAGGATTCATTTATCCTCGCCCTGATCATCAATGCCAGTGATATCGCCTTCCTTATTCCGCCCAGTATCGGCATGATTATTTATGGCGTAATTTCCAGCACGTCCATTTCAGAGTTATTCATCGCCGGTGTTGGCCCCGGCCTTCTGTTAATGGTCCTCTTCTCCGCCTACAGCATGATCTATGCGACCATTAACAGGGTGCCGACAGAGCCGAAAGCAACCTGGTCTGAACGGTTGAGTGCAGCAAGAAGAGCTATCTGGCCTCTCGGCTTCCCGGTCATAATTATTGGCGGCATTTATGGTGGTATTTTTAGTCCGACAGAAGCGGCGGCGGCCTGTGTATTCTATGCCCTGATTCTGGAAATTATCATTTTTAAATCCTTGAAGTTCACAGATATTTACCAGATTGCCAAATCCACCGGACTGATTACAGCCGTTGTCTTCATCTTGGTTGGCGCTGGAGCCGCCTTTTCTTGGGTGATTTCCTTCGCCCAGATCCCACAGGAAATTCTGGGGGCGATTGGTATTACCGAGATGGGTCCCAAAGGGGTTCTGGGCGTCATCTCTGTTTCCTTTTTCATCGGATGTATGTTTGTTGATCCGATCGTCGTGATCCTAGTTCTCGTGCCCATTTTTGCGCCAGTGGTAGAGGCTGTTGCTTTGGACCCGGTTCTGGTGGGGACGATTATCACGTTGCAGGTTGCTATTGGCTCTGCAACGCCGCCCTTTGGATGTGATATTTTTACGGCAATCGCCGTCTTTAAAAGACCATATGCAGATGTTGTAAGGGGGATTTTCCCGTTTACGATCATTCTTGCGGCGGTGTCGGTCGCTCTAATATTTTTCCCGCAGATTGCCCTATTTGCCCGCGATCTGGCATTCCGTTGAGGGATAGGAGATAACATATGTTTAAAAAAATCCTGATCCCGATGGATGGCTCAGAACCTTCCCTGAAAGCCCTGAAAACGGCTGTCAAAATGCAAGAGTCTTTTGACTGTGAGCTACTCATTCTGACTGTTTTCAGACATCACAGTCTTTTGGAAACATCGATATCGATGGTCCGCTCAGAGGAACCAGAAGTCATGGATGACATTCTGCGGAAGCATGCATCCAATGTAGCGGAAAGCGCGAAAAAAGAAGCATTGGACATGGGAGCCAAAGCGGTTCGAGCTTTTGTGAAAAACGGCCCTCCCGCCCGAACAATTGTTAATTTTTCAAAAGACAAAGATGTGGATCTGATTGTTCTGGGAAGCAGGGGGCATGGAGATTTGGAAGGCTTCCTGCTCGGAAGCGTCTCCCACAAGGTAACAAGCCTCGCAAATTGTCCGGTGATGGTAGTGTAACCATCTCGTCCGAATTGTAATGTCGGCCTCATCATATTTTTCAGGTGGGATAAAATTAAATGGAATCTTCAACTCAATATTCCCGGTTATGGCCGGCTGTTTCAAGCTTGAGTTGCCCAGTATGAAGGGCCGCAAGATAAGTTCAGTGAGTTTGTCTGCAATTGAAAAGGCGCGCCTCAGAATAGCTCCCTTTATCCGACAAACACCGATTATTCCCTCACCTTCCCTGTCGGAGCAGACGGGTGGAGATATACATCTCAAGCTGGAGCAGCTTCAGATTACGGGAAGTTTCAAGTTACGCGGCGCAACAAATGCTGTGTTGTCTTTAACGAAGGATCAGAAGGCAAACGGTGTTGTCGGTGTCTCAACCGGAAACCACGGGCGAGGCCTTGCCTATGCTGCCCAAAATGCCGGCGTGAAATGTATTATCTGTATGTCTGAACTCGTGCCTCGGAACAAAGTGGAAGGCATCCGCTCGCATGGCGCGGAGGTTCGTATTATCGGACGCTCGCAAGACGATGCGCAGGTGGAGGTGGATCGGTTGGTCACCGAAGAAGGGATGACCATGCTGCCGCCCTTTGACCATGAAGATATTATTACGGGACAGGGAACGCTCGGTCTGGAACTACAGGAACAGCTTCCAGACGTTGGAACCGTATTAGTGCCCTTGTCCGGTGGCGGCCTGGTTTCTGGTGTTGCCCATGCCATGAAAGCCAAAATACCTGCGATCAGGATCATCGGTGTCTCCATGGACCAGGGTGCCGCCATGCATGAAAGTCAACGAGCCGGCAAACCCATTCTAGTGGAAGAATACCCCACTCTCGCCGATTCGCTGGGTGGCGGAATTGGTCTTAACAATCTCTATACCTTCCAGATGGTGAGGGAACTTGTCGATGACATTGTGCTGGTAACCGAAACCGAAATTGCCGAGGCCATCCGCCATGCCTATTGGCAGGAAAAACTGGTGATCGAAGGCTCCGGCAGCGTCGGCATGGCGGCCTTGCTTGCTGGAAAGATCGAGGCGCCTGGCACTTGCGTCAGCCTCATCAGCGGATGCAACATCGACATGAAATTGCATAAACGGCTTAGCGACGGAGAGAATGGCGATGTCGGTCGGGAACAGTTGGAAGTGGAAGCCTGACATTCCTGAAATTGTTATTCTAAACGAAAAGGAACTAAAGCAGGTCGTTTCGCTGGGCAAAGCTGCCGTGGACTGCATCGAAAATGCATTCCGGCTTCTCGCAACAAAGGATGTGGTAATGCCGCCCATCCTCAGCTTTCACGTTCCGGATCACAACGGGGAAGTGGACGTCAAAACAGCCTATGTCCCGGGAATTGACTCCTTCGCAATTAAAATGAGTCCCGGATTCTTTGATAATCCCAAACTGGGCCTGCCAAGCCTCAATGGATTAATGGTCCTTTTCTCTTCCAAGACGGGCATCGTCGAAGGGGTCTCGTTGGATAACGGATATCTTACAGATGTTCGCACGGCCGCCGCCGGTGCCGTCGCCGCGAAATGGCTGTCTCGTGAAGATTCCAGCGTCGCCGGAATTATCGGAACCGGTACTCAGGCCCGCCTCCAACTTAAAGCCCTCAGCCTCGTTCGTGATCTAAAAAAGGCTATTGTCTGGGGCCGGAATGACGTGAAAGCAGAACAATATTCTAAAGAACTCAAAAATGAACTTGGGATCGATATCCAAGTCGCAAATTCCATTGATGCCCTGATGGGCGAAAGCGATATTGTGGTGACGACGACTCCATCCCAAACCGCATTGATTTCAGCGGCACAACTTCGCCCCGGTCAGCATATAACCGCTATGGGTACGGATGCCGACTATAAAACCGAGTTGGCACCAGACGTTATCCCTGCGGCCGATCTATATGTCTGCGACAATCTTGCCCAATGCCGCAAGCAGGGTGAACTGCGCGCGGCCATCACCGCCGGATATGTAGATGAAGACACTGATTTCCCGGAACTCGGCAATATTATCGCTGGCCACTATAGTGGCCGCCCGTCGGATGAAAGCATCACGATTTGCGACCTGACGGGTACAGGCGTTCAGGATACCGCAATTGCCGCCTTTGCCCGAGAGCTCGCGCACGGCGCAGACATCGGCACCATATTCAACAACTAGCAGGTTTGGAGAAAACTATGTCTGGACTTGATCTACCCTTCTCTCTTTCAGAATATCAGCAGCGCATTGCAAAAGCACGAACAGCAATGGCCAAGAATGGCATTGACCTCCTTATCGTTACGGATCCGTCCAACATGGCTTGGCTTACAGGGTATGACGGCTGGTCCTTTTATGTTCATCAATGCGTTATTCTGTCAATGGAGGGCGATCCACTTTGGTTCGGCCGCAAACAAGACGCGAATGGTGCCTTGCGGACTACTTTCCTGAGCGAGGACAATACCCTCTTCTATGCAGATAACTATGTTCAGTCCACGGAACGCCATCCCATGGATTATCTGAGCACACTTTTGACTGATCGGGGCTTTGGAAATACCGTCATCGGCGTCGAGATGGACAACTACTATTTCTCTGCCGCTGCCTATATGTCGCTGGTCAATCACCTTCCTAATGCCAAGTTCAAAACCGCCAATTCATTGGTGAATTGGTGCCGCGCGGTGAAGTCGGATCAGGAGTTGATCTATATGCGGCGGGCGGGCCGCATTGTCGAGGAAATGCACAAACGCATTTTCGAGAAAATTGAACCC
Source organism: uncultured Alphaproteobacteria bacterium (assembly GCA_937910835.1). Lineage (GTDB taxonomy): Bacteria > Pseudomonadota > Alphaproteobacteria > Sneathiellales > Sneathiellaceae > Sneathiella. The sequence continues at coordinate 10,146 of CALEMG010000343.1, forward strand.
GGCCTTCCAAAGAACGAATTGGTGGCGGAGATTTACGATAGCGGCATTCGCGGGGCGGATGGTTTCGGCGGAGATTATCCGGCAATCGTTCCCCTTCTCCCGTCAGGCGCAGATGCGGCGGCGCCGCATCTCACATGGGATGACAAACCCATGAAAGCTGGCGAAGGAACATTTTTTGAGATTGCAGGTTGTTATCGGCGCTATCATGCCCCCCTATCCAGAACTATTTTTCTTGGAAAACCATCTCAAACATTTATTGATGCAGATAATGCGGTTCAGGAAGGCATGGAAGCCGGACTGGAAAAAGCGCAGGCCGGCAATACATGCGAAGATATCGCAGGCGCCTTCTTTGCAATCCTGAAAAAATACGGCATTCATAAAGACAATCGGACCGGTTATCCCATTGGCTTGAGCTATCCACCTGATTGGGGCGAACGGACGATGAGTTTACGGCTTGGTGACAAAACGGTTCTTGAACCCGGAATGACCTTTCATTTTATGACTGGCCTATGGATGGATGACTGGGGCATGGAAACGACAGAAAGCATTATCATTACAGAGGGCGCCCCCGATCTCCTTGCTTCCGTCCCCCGCGAACTCATGGTCAAGGATTAAGCGTATGAGAGCCAGTCCTATTTCCGCGACAGTCAACTATGAAGAGGATGGTGTTCAACATGGCTTTCTGAAGCTGCCCTATTCCCATGATGGATCTGCCTGGGGATCGATCATGATTCCCATTACGGTGGCCCGAAACGGTGACGGACCTACCGTTCTGCTTACAGGCGGAAATCACGGGGACGAATATGAAGGTCCGATTGCGCTGTTCGATCTTGCCCGAACCATTCAGGCCGCGGACATCAGCGGCCGCGTCATTATAGTGCCGGGCATGAACTACCCCGCCTTCAGGAGCGCGAGCCGAACGTCAC
>CALEMG010000344.1 GCA_937910835.1 uncultured Alphaproteobacteria bacterium
GATCAGACCAATTAGTAACTGCTTCTCTATTCGCAATAAACCCCAAAGCAAGAGCAATGCAAACTGCGGTTTGATCAAGGCGTCAAGGGCGAGCATCATACCCGAGAAATATTTTCGCCCCATCAGCCATGCCACGAAAGAAATACTGATCAGCAAGTCTATAATGACCTGAATTTGACCAATAAACTGCCCCCACATTAGAGGATAAAAGCTGAAGGTGGCGATGAGAACAAGTAAGAAGCTCACCACGCGAAAACCGAAAGAGCTCCGAAATTCAGAATAATATTTTTTTGCAATGACGACTATCGTTTGGTAGCCACTAATAACGATCCCGAGTAAAGAGAGATACGATACGAAATTTGCTATTTCGGTTGCCCTCTCCCAGCTCATATCAAATTTGTAAACCACCCAAAAAGGCAGAATACTGATCGGCGGATACTGGAACTTGATATGCCTTTCGAAGAAAACATTCTCATAGATCCCCTGATCCGGGAACTTGAGCTTTGCGACAGCAGCCTCCGTCATCGGCCACCATGAATCAAAATAGATCAAATCGAGCGATAAAACCGTTTTCGTGAGCGTTGCAATATAGGTATCGCCCAAAGCATAATCTACTATGTCCTTTGCGATCCCAAGAGACACGACCCCACCCACGATCAAAATAAAGAGGAACGCGGGGTTGGCCAATTTACTGGGACGTTGATGCATTAATACGGACTATCCGGGTTGATAACGGCGCGAGTGGGCCAAGTTTGCTTAAGTTTTCTAAAGACGCTGATCGAATACTACTATCTGAATAAGTGCGGTCAAGTTAATCAAACTTTCCAAAAAATTGCACCGTGATCGGGACGCACCCCTAACCTATGCCCTCAAACACCTCACTGGATGCGGCGTGTCTCAATAGTAAAAGCCCAAATAATGTAATGATCCCGCCGTAAAGAAAATGTGACAAAATCAAATTAACGGGAGGTGCATAATACGCAGGATTGTCCGTAAAGCTAAAATAGTTGGATATGAGGAAATAGCCTATGCAAAGCAAGGAGAACCCGGCCACGGCATAATGGCTTTTGTCTTTTAACATGAGGATTATCGAAACCATAACGGCCATCACCAAGATCGGCCACAAGACCCCATAATGATGCGTCCATGCTGTCGGGGTTGCCATCACAGAGAGCAATACCATCGTCGCCAAATCAAGTGCCGACGCGACATTACTCGTGGATTTCGGCCTATTGTAAAGCAGGCCAAACAGGATGAAGCATATTGTCGAGAACAACGTACCCACATAAACATATAGATTGTAACCAGAATAAGAATTTGCATCAAAATCACCTGGATTAGCGCCTCCCATCAGCCGATTAAGCAATCCATTTACACTCTGGTTTGGCCAAAACGCCTCTCCATGGGTACCGATGTAAGACAATACCCTGAGATAATCCAGATGCTCCTCAAAGCCAAAAACGGCAAGAGAAAGAATGCCCGCTGGAATGAAGACGACAATCATTCCGACAAAACAGGCCTTTTCTTTTCGTATCATCGCCCAGAGCAAGACCAGTATCAGCGTTGGCTTTATCAATGCTGCAAAGGCGATCATCATTCCGGAAAAGTGCTTTCTTTCACTCAACCAAGCAAGGAACGCAAGGCTGACCAGCAGATCAATAATTACCTGTACCTGCCCAAGATACTGCGCAATATAAATTGGGTGAAATGTGAAGATAGCGAGCAGTGAAAGCAAAAAGATCCCCAGCCGGGCGCGCTTGGACAATAAACTTTCGTAAGCATATTTATCCAAAAGAATGACAGCTATTTTGTAACCGCAAAATGCGATCGCGAGCATCGCCAAAAAAGAAACAGTGTAGGAAATTTTGATAATAGCTTGTAAATCAAACCCAAATTTTATGAGGGCAATGTATGGCAGTAAACTTATGGGAGGATATTGAAACTTTATGCCATTCTCAAAGAAAACGACCTCATAGATTCCTTTGCCTGGAAATTCCCGCCGTGCATATGCCGCTTCATACATTGGCAACCATGAATCATCCTGCTCAATAGCCTGTGTCAGAACGGCCATTAACTCAACATATGTGTGACCGTACCCCCAAAAGTAATCCACCAAACCATTTATGGCGAATAGCGAGATCATTACGCCGAGCGTCAGCACATAAAGACTTGCGGGGTCCTTGTTCATTTCTCGAAACATAGCCTCTGAGCTCACTCTTCAGGTTATTCTGTCCGATCTATTGGCGCGCTCAAATACGACAGTAAAATTATGTCGTAGCGTGACCTGCCAACTCAATCAACCGCAGACTTAGCAATCAAATTACGCCGGAGCATGAACAAGGCGGCCAACATCAGAAAAGCTCCAAAAAGATAATATGACTGGATAAGGTTTATGGGTGAGGAAGCAAATTGCTCTTTCGCCAGCACCGGGAACCTATTTGATAGCAGCATAAAGCTCAGACTAAATAAAATGGTCGTTACAACTGTCAATAAATCCCGCCTTAGATATAGCTGACACGCGATAACAACAAATACGGCAACAAAAATGGGCCATAGAATGCCGTAGTGGTGATACCACGCAATTGGTGATGCCATTGTCACCAACAAAAGCATTGTCGCCATATCGAAGGATGAGCTTATAGGCATTCTGCCCTGAGGATTAACCCGTCCTGACTCTGGTCGGTAAAATAAACCCAGCAATATAAGCATCACAGTCGTCACAACGGTAAAACCATAAACAACCGGGTTATATGGTGCATAGGAATTCACCGGAAAACTAAGAGGATCAACATCGCTTATCAGCCGATGTAGCAGGCCATTAATACTCTGGTTTGGCCAATATGCTTCACCATGCTTGCCCATTAGGGACAAGGATTCAAGATAATGGACATGCTCAAGAAACCCGAAGCCATAGAGAGAAATAGCACCCGCGGGAATGAAGATGGCAATCATTCCCACCATTACCTCCCTTTCTTTTCGGATAATCGCCCAAACAAGCAGTAATGTAATCTGCGGCTTAACCAACGCTGCCAGGGCCAGGCATGCGCCAGAGAAATATTTTCGATTTATCAGAAACAACAAGAAGGCCAGGCAGATGCATAAATCCAGTATGACCTGAATTTGCCCTAAATACTGGGCCTTAACTATTGCATCAAATCCGAACGTTCCGATAATCGAAATCAATAAAAATGAAATTTTGTATTTCCAGTCAAAATTTTCAATATTAGAAAATTTTTTAAATACCGAAATTATCAGGTAATAGATCGAACCAATTATAAAGAGCATTGCAACAAAGGAGATAAAGTTCATAACCTCACGGATTGTCTCCCAGCCCATCCCTAACTTTATGAAAATTACAAATGGCAAAATACTCAAGGGCGGATACTGAAATTTCATCCCGTCCTCAAAGAATACCGTTTGGTAAATGCCATCCCCATGAAGCCGCACATTTGCGGCATTATACATTGGCCACCAAGAGTCATCATCCACAATAATAAGCTGCAAAATTGTGCCCAGCTCATCAACCGCCCAACCGTCCCCCCAAAAATAGTCGATGACATCATATACAACGCCAAAAGTAATAAGCCCTCCGATCAAACATATGAAAAGTAAGACCGACCTATTCACGCGCATTTGGGAATTCAGCTCTGACATTTACAATTCTGACTTTCTTCAATCGTCTACAATAGGCGAACCTCTAATAGTGTCCGTCGAGCTTGGCGGCCCCATACTAATGATCAACGGATATGGGTCAAGCTCTCAAACATTAGAGCGAAGGCATGAAATATTTATTGACAGCGAACTAAATACTTACTGCCCAGCATTTTCGACAGAGCTTCATTACAGGCCCGAAAATGACTGTTTTAGTTTTACAGCCTTTAAGAATTGACGCAGTCATCAGGCAATTATACCTGCGGCTTATTTCAGCCTTCGTCAATGCTGGCAATGGTTTATTAGTTTGTTTATGGTATCGACAGTTCGCCGAGCTAATTAGGACAAGAGGATTACCTGTTGATGACGCGATTTGCAAATGTTGGATCTTCCGCGATCTTTCTGTTTCTTTCCGTCCTGTTAGTCGTTAGCAGAATACCGGTTACAGACATCGTTCCCCCGACGATATTCTTGGCGAGTTCCGCGCTAATAGTGGTTCTCATTTTCCGGTTGGTTAGTGGATTTAAAGCGGCACTAACAGCGCTAACGGCGATTGTCGGTTTTTCGGCAATTATCCTGATATGGGCTTTTTCAACGCAGTTCTTGTACGATGCGGGACATGACGGTCATTCCTATCACCTGACGGCAATTTGGGGGTTGGCCAACGGCTGGAGTCCGTTCTCATCATCTCATGATAACATCTGGGTTGACTCATACCCGAGCGGATATTGGGTTTTACAGTCATATCTTGTTTCCACAACTGGATTGCTCCTTTCGGGAAAATCCCTGACCATTGGCTTAATGGCTGCTGTCGCCTTACTTGCTTACGGCTTCTTTCTAGACCAAATTTCTGACAGAATATCACGCTTCAAGGATTTTTGGGCGTTTGTGTTCGCGATATTTGTCGTGTCGAACCCAGTCACCGTAACCCAGATAATGACCCACTATGTTGATGGTTCTCTATATCTGCTGGGTACCGCACTTGCGTTCTTTCTCCTTGCCGATATTTATTCTACAAGTCGACTTGCGAGATGGAGTGCCTTGGGCTGCATAGTCCTGATGGTCAATACAAAAACGGCTTCACTTTACTATGTTCCAATGATTGTATTTGCCAGCCTAATGGCTGACTGGGTACTGAAAAAAGCTGAAATTTCGCACTTTCAATTCGTTTTAAACTGGATCAAATCTAAGGGCATCGTCATCGGACTGGCCTTTGTCATCGGTATTACTGTAATCGGTTACAAACCCTATATTACGAATGTCGCAGACCATGGAAAATTGCTTTATCCATCCGTCGACAAAATCATGGCGACGAATATTCCAGACAATCTCGAACCACTCTCCGTGCCGATGAAATTTTTATATGGGATTCTGTCACGTACGGAAGATAGCGTTTGGCCCGTGTTGGTGACTGCACCTGTCAATCTGAAAATTCCTGGAACCTTTCATATATCGGAGTTCAAGGATCTCGACTTTGACACCCGACGCGGCGGGTTTGGACCCTTTTTCAGTCTCGCGCTAATTCTCTCGGTTGCCGTCTATGCAATAACAAAACTGGGCAGCATCCGCGGCAATCGTGACCCACAATACCGCAAGGGCGATGCCTTGGCCTTGTTTGCGGCTGTCATGATCGGCGCATCAGTATTTTTCCCTGAATCCTGGTGGGCGCGTTATGTTCCTTTTACTTGGCTGAGTGTATTGTTGATTACACTCTCTTCACTCCACCTCAACGAAAAAGGTAGCCGGCCCTTTGTATCCAGCCTCTTGATTTCGATTATCGCAATATGCTTCCTTGGGAATGTCGTCGCAAGCATATTAGGCTCCCTTCGTCAAAGCTGGCATACTTACCAAAGAACTGCCGTCATAGAAAATATGAAAAACTACCCTGTCATTGAACTTACTCTTATTCATGATCCGAGGGTGATCAAAGACTATCAGTCAACGGCAATCACATACTCCGACAAAACCTGGGCTACTCTTCTTCGAGAACGCGGGATTGAAACAAGGATTACGACCGATTTTCATAAAGAAGACTGCGAGATTTCAGGATTTTTTGACGGCAACATTTTATGGTGCGCAAAAAAGAAACACGAGAATTGATCAACAAGTAAGAGCAACTCATCCGGTGTAATTTTTTGAGTACGGCTATTAGGAAAAACCACTTATGACAAGGTTTGCAAGTATCGGTGCATCTACGGTTTTTCTTTTTCTGGCTATCCTACTTATATTAAGTCGGTTTGCATCAGAGGCATTTCATTCACCGGTCATTTTCATATCTGCGGCACTGTTAGCAACACTTGGAATAGTCGCAAAACTAGGCAATCGAGAAGACGTGGGCCTAGGCCTCCTTGCCCTCATAACCTTTGCGGTCACTATTCTGGCTTGGGCCGTAGCGACAAAATCTTTCTATGATCCCGGCTTTGACGGATATGCATACCATTTGAGTGCGATATGGGATATCGGTAACGGTTGGAATCCGTTTCTATCTGCACATAACAACATATGGGTCGACTCTTACCCGAATGGCTATTGGGTTTTACAATCTTATATTGTCAGCCTTACAGGGATGTTGATGTCCGGGCAGACCCTGATCATTGGCCTGATGGCATCGGTCGCCCTTCTCTCATACGGATTTTTCCTCGACAACTTCACCAGTCGGGTTCCCTTTTTACCTAGGCTGACCGCGTTTGCTTTTGCCGGAATTATGGTCGGGAACCCCGTAGTAATCGGACAGCTACTGACGCATTATGTTGATGCGCCACTTTATTTGTTCGGTGCCGCGCTCATACTTTTTTTGCTGACAGATGCGTTTACCTCCAATCGCCTCGCCCGTCTCAGCGCGGTCGGTTGCATAGTTCTAATGGTAAACACCAAGACAGCTGCCCTTTACTACGCGCCAATGATTATTTTTGCTGGATTTATGGCTGAACTCGCGATCCAGAGAACGGACAAAGATATAATTTTCCGAGCATTCAGCTGGATAAAAAACAAAGGCATGATGTTTGTTTGCACTTTCATTATTGCTGCTACCGTAGTTGGCTATAAGCCCTATGTCACAAATGTCCTGGATCACGGGCAACTTCTCTATCCCTCAGTAGATAAAATTATGAAGGGAAATGAACCTGCAAATGTGATCCCCTTGTCCGCTCCAATGAAGTTTATCTATGGAATTTTTGCCCGTACGGATCATAGCGAATGGCCTATTGACGCTCCGATTGAACTAAAAATTCCGAGCACCTTTCAGTTGTCTGAGTTTAAGTATCTGAGATTTGATACTCGCCGTGGCGGTTTCGGGCCCTTCTTCAGCCTCGCGTTATTTGTGGCAATTGCGGCCTTTGTCATACGACGCCTCACCAGTCAAAAACATAGGAGGGATGATGGAGTCCGCGAAGGAGATGGCTTAGCTTTATTCGGCGCCATAATGATTGGGGCTTCTATGTTTTTCCCAGAATCCTGGTGGGCTCGTTATGTACCTTTCACTTGGTTGAGCGCCCTCCTATTCATCGCGGCATCAATCAAGCTGCACAGCGGCAGGAAGACCATGTTCCTGACCCGCCTATTACTATTTATCGCGTTTCTCTCGTTTATCGGATGCATTATTGCGGGCGGACTGGGAGCCTTCCGTGAGAGTAAACTGCTTTATGCCAGAACCGAGATGATTAATAAAATATCCCAATTTCCGAAAGTAAAGCTTCTCATGTTCTATGACCCTCCTACCTATCAGGATTTTCAGTCAACATCGACCCAAGACGGCCTTGCCGTATGGACGCAACTGTTGGCTGACAAAGGCGTCAAAACAGAAATTAGCCGCGAACGGGATCAGTTTGATTGCGATATGGCAGGGTATCTAAACGGCGGAATATACTGGTGCGTTGTAATAGACGAAATGGAATAACGGCCCAGTACCTTCTTATCCATAACTCCTCCGGTCTTCTGATCGCGTCAGTAATATTAGCCAATGAAATTTAGTTAATTGCCGAAGCCTTGGACGCACAAACGAACCTTACTTGCTTCCGGCAAGCTTCCATTTACAATTTATCGGGAAGGGAAGCTAACGCAAAGATCTTCATCCCAGTTCCACCACCCAACAAGAAAGGGCCCTTAATGGGGCCCTTTTTTAATTGGTTGCGGGGGTAGGATTTGAACCTACGACCTTCAGGTTATGAGCCTGACGAG
>CALEMG010000345.1 GCA_937910835.1 uncultured Alphaproteobacteria bacterium
CCGGTCGATCTGGCTCAAGGCCGCTTCTAACGCTTTTTTCTTATCCATGCCACCTGCTTCAACGAGCTTAAGAGCTGTATTTACCATCGATATCCCCTTATTTCATAGGTCTGTCCCGGATGCAACTACCATAAATGTACATGTTTTGTTCTCATTTGCAAGAAAATTTTATCTACATGTATTTATTAGCTTTTTCAGATCATGTTTTAACTTTGTTCGAAATTTTCAACAATAGGGTGAATAAGAAATTTTGAGCACTATAATCCGGAGAACCGGTAATGACCCAGGTTTTTATTTTCCCGGAGGATTCTTTGGGGCATGAAACACCAGCATCAAACACCCTCCCCTAATCGCATCATCTGGATACTCTGAAAGTCCGGAGATTCGCAGAATTTCTGAAAATTTATCTAAGACATCACAAATACAATATAAAAAACGTCTTCCTTTATTACGTTGATTAATTAAAGGAATTCAAAATGGATATTAATAAACTAAATTTTTTATTTATAAAAATAAATAAAATAACTTACCTATCATTAAAAAATATCTTTTTATCTATGACTGCGCTTATTGCTTCAGTCCCTGCCCTGCAGGCCGCGTCGACCCAGACGATGCCTTCAAAAAATATAATCGAGATGCCAAGCCAACCGGGAAAAGCGGATTCTGCCAAGCCCGGCACGCTGCAGACGGAATCGCAATCCATGACCGGCGCCAAGAACAAGAATGGTCCGGCTACCGAGCCGCAGGTGACAGCGGATCTTGAAGCCGGATTTTCGGTTGACCCGGTAACAGGATCGCCCCGCCTTACGCTGCCGATCGAGATCGCAAAGGGGACGAACCTGACACCTGATCTCGCCCTTTCCTTCGACGGGCGGATGGCGACCTCGGATCCGGGCAGCGCCTGGTGGATAACCGGCGCCGAGGCGATAACCAACTGCGCTGAAACCGACGGACTTTGCGTGGGCGGTTTCAAGCTAACGCCCGTCCAGGGAGCCAGAGACGGCAGTTTATACCGATTGGCAAACGATCCCCTGACACTGCTACGGCAAACGAAAAGCGGATACGTGATCTCCACGCCCTCAGGTGAGACGCGGACCTATACCTCAGCCTCCAGAAACGGTGGTGACTGGCGGCTGGACCGCGTCACGGACCCTTACGGAAGCTTTATCAGCTACAGTTACCTGGCTGAAACAAACTGGCCTGTAACCATAACCTATGGTGCAAAAGGAACCTCTGATGTAGATTTGCGCAAAGTCAACTTTACCTATGACCTCAAGACACCCGGCAAGCTTACGAACATAACCAGTACAATTGGCCGTCAGACCGTCAGGAACTATGCCCTTTCCTATGACAGCCACGGTCAGCTTACGAAGCTGACGGATTGCGGAACCGCCGCCTCGCAATCTGCAGACTGCAAAATTGCCTATCAGTTCAGCTGGCTAACGTCCGGCACATCCGTACCGGTTCTTCATCAGGCAAAAAACAGCCTCGGCGGCGTCGTGGATGTCAATTACCTTCCGGGAAGTGAAGGGTCGGTCGTATCATCACAGACCTCTTCCGCAGGCGGAACCGCTGTTTCCCAAATACAGTATTTTTACGGCAAACCCATCACTGGAAAATCCGGAAAAATCTCCGGCTTTGAACAGGTTGTATCCTACAACCCGATTGATGATATCGGGGTGATCTCTTCTTTCGGTACCGGTAATTTGGCTGGAAGGATTCTTTCCGCGGGTTCCTTCAACCTCAAAGGAAAGACCTTTTCCTTCACCGATATGCAACCCAATTACAAACAGATCTATAGCTATCTGACGACAAAAACCAGCGCCGGTCCGGTTGCTCTCCTTTCAAAAAAAGAGAATGCGGTCCTCGAAGAAAATGGAAACTACAAAACGCTGCAAACGGTCAGTTACGAATACGACTCAAAGGGCCGAATAGTTTCGCTTGCGGAAGGAGATACCGAAACAAAGACGACTTATCTGAACAATGATATCTATCTCGATCTTGTAGCATCCCGCGATTTCGTCAATTTGAAGACCAAGACAACCGAGCGAACGATAGAATGGGCCTATAAGTTCGATAATGGCGCCATTTCCCAGGCAACAATCTCCGTGGATGACATGCTTGACACCGCCGGCAAAGCGGTTGGCGTATTTAAATACGATATCTATGGCAACGTCGTATCGATTGCCATCGGTAAAAATCAGACAAGTTTCACTTACGATACCGACTTTCATAGCTTTCCGACAAATATTACCTGGAACTTGGAGGGCGGAACCAAGCGATGGTCGAACTTCACCTATGATCCAGCGACGGGCGAAATTCTCCGCCTGGAAAATGAAATCGGAAACGTAGTAACGACGACGCTTGATGAATTTGGTGAAGCGCGTTCCATTGTCACGACGACAAAACTACCGCAGGAGAACAGCAATGACAGCCCTTCGGCCATAACGGAAACAACTGAAAATCTGGAAGCCGTCAATCAGGACGGAAATATGGTCCTCACCAAGAAGAGGTCCCTCAGCACGGATACGGGCTCCACTCCATATTTTTCCACGATCCAGACTTCTGTTATCGATGGAATGGGCCGGATGCTGAAAATTGATACCGAGACGCAGTCCGGCTCGGAGGCCGCTGTCAAATCGACGATTACGAAAAAATACGGCGAAAAATCTGTCTCGACCGCATTCACCCTTCCCGATGGTACGTCCATGGAACAGGAGCATGACCGGTATGGTCGGCTTATCCGGCAAAAGGATCAGGTGCGCGGCGAATTCGTCTATGCCTACTCTGCCAGTGGACTTGTGTCCTCTATTACCCGAAACGGTCAGAAAGTTACTTTTGAATATGACGATCAGGGCCGGATCAAGTCCCGCCTGCTTCCTGATGGCGGCAAGTATGGTTACACCTATGATGAGTTATTCACGCAACGCCCGGCAACGGTCACTCTTCCGGACGGTAGCAAGATCAGTTACGAATACTACACGGATGGTAGCCGGAAATCGAAAGCCGTTACGCTCAATGGACCGGACAACCAGTCTTATGAATTTAAAACGCAATTCACCTATAAGAATAACCAGTTAAAATCGATTACCTATCCGGATGGCTCCGAAGTTACCTATAATTACGACGGTCCTACTCTGATGGATATCAGCTGGGCCAAGGGAGCGCCCAAAACCCTGGTTGACGGTAATAATAGCATCGTCAGCTATGATAGCAGCGTTGAAAACGGTGTAAATCTTGTTCTCGTACGCAAGCTTAATAACGGCGTTATTGACCGGCGCACGTGGAACTATGCCGGACAACTGTCTCATCTGACAACCATCGGTGCCAACGGAAAAACTCTTCTCGACCTAGATTACGGCATTGACGACGAGATGACCCGGATTAACCGGTCGAACCGTTTGCAAGGCGACCAGTCGCTCGCGAAACGCTATCAATATGACGATCAGGCGCAATTGGCGGCCATCGAGTCTCAAGTCTATAAAACGGAAGAAAAAAGCAATTTCAACGAAAACAAGCAGACGGAAAGCTTTACCTATGGCGACGCCGGCAGCCTGCTGACGGACGAAGCTGGGTTGCGCAGCTATAAGCTCGATAACACGCAGAATTACCGTCCGCTCTCCCGGTCAGACGGCATGAAATTTACCTATGCTGCCAACGGGAACCTGATCAGAAAAGCAACGCGTAATAGCGTATCCGAGTTCGAGTTCGACGCGCTGAGCCAGCTTCGCAAGGCCACAGTTACCACAATAGGTAAAAAAATAACCACGTCAATGACTTATGACAATACCGGCGAGAGGCTATTCAAGAGTGTCGAAGGGGAAAGCACTACCGCCTACATCGACCGCTTTTACGAGGTCACATGGAATGCGGACGGCACGGTGCAGCAGACGAAGTATGTGCCTGACCCGGTGATGATTGTTGCCTCTTACACGGAAACCCTGTCCAAGAAGGAAATGCAGCAATTTATTCCTGCTGTAACGAAAGCATCGGGTGGTGCTAACGATACTGGCATGATGCTTCTTGCCGATCTCACTTCATCGGTACAGACAACCCTTGTCGAGACGAAACTCTGGATTCTGAGTAATGTTCCGGCGAATCTGATCGCCGCCTCTCCCCTGGCCCTTATAGCGCTTGTCACCGGTATCATGCTACTGGCGTTCGACGCATTTCTTCGGCGTTACCTGGTCCAGGACGAAACGGAGGAGTATCCGATTGTCCTTGGCGACACAAATCAGGGCAATACCGGATTTTCGCGCAAACATGCCGTTATGGCGGCGGTGGCGCCCCTCGTTATATTCTCGTTCCTGTTTTCGTCACTTGTGCCGACAGTGCAAGCAGCCGTTCTTGACGGTCGGGGCATTCCTCAGCCGAACAGCGCAAATTACTATCATGAGAGTGCCAATGGCAGCATGCTTCTTGTGACGAACAGCAAGGGAGAAGCCCGGGCAAGCGTTGATTATTCCGCCTACGGCTTCATCAACAATAACGCGCTAACCAGCGGCAAGGACAGTTTCCGCCGCAAGTTCGCCAGAATGGAATATGATAAATCCATCGGGATTTATTATGACCATGCACGCTATTACGATCCCGATATCGGACGGTTTATCAGTCCCGATCCATCCAACGCGTCGGATGACCCCTATAACTACGCCGGCTCCGATCCGATCAATTTTTTCGACCCCGACGGACGGATGATTGACGGAAACGAGGATCTGAATACGGATAACGTTATAGGCCAGACGGACATGGATATTATCAATGAGCCCGGCAATTACGGCAGCCGCACTCTCAATCCCTATCGTCAATTGTTGGAAGACCATCAACAGGAGTCAGGTATCACCGATTATGAAGCGGACTATTTCGAGGCTGACGTCGATGAAAATGAAACCATACAAAATTATACTTTCGTGCCTCCGACATTCTGGCGGTTCTGGTGGAAGTACAAGCGAAAGATCTCATCAGTATTAAGTGGGCCGACTCAAGTTACTCCCCTGCAAGTCGAGGATAATACGCAAGAACTGCTTACCTCGAACATAAATCCGGCACAGCCGCCATCAAGTGAACTTGGAGTTCTGCCATCTTCGCAGTCATTGCTCTCACCACAACAACCGACAAATGTCACAGAAAATAGGGAGAGTGACGAGGAAGAAAATAAAGACGTAAGTTTATCCGATGAAGAAGAGGATCTGGAAGAGGTAAATCTTGATGAAAATGAACCAGTTTTGGATGTGTTCATGGACGAAGATAAGATCCTCTTTAATCTTCTTCGCGAAATTAAATACTCCATTGACAACGACGATAACCGGTACCTCATCGATCAGAATATCATTAACCTTGTCAAAAACGATGAATATTTGTCCATAACTGAGTTGGAAGAACGTCATAACAAGTTGGCGCGAAGAACCGTTAAGTCATTTTCATCGACGGGCGTCCTCATGTTTACGATGATTGCCCCCCTCCTTAGCGCCTATTTTTGGCCATATTACAACCCGTATGAGGACGATCCGCAGAAAAAGTACTGTAACGGTGGTGACTTTTCATGGCCCTGTTATCTGAAGGAATCGCTCATCAATATAGGCGTCGTCCTTATTTTTTCGGGTGTTGCGAAAACATACTACTACCTTGAGGCGGCTTATTGGGGTGCCAATGCATTGTCAACAAGAACGGATGAAACCGGTTGCTGCTGCTGCAAGAAACAAGGCGCTTTGATTAAGACAGCCAAAAAAGCGACTGTGAAGGATTATGTCTCGTTTTCCGTCCGTCGTCTGCTTTTCGCGGTGGGCAGTCAGCTCATCGGCTTTAACTTACTGGGTATCGTTTCTCAGCAATTGCGCTTCGGCGTCATGTTGACTGGATCACAGCTTTTCTGGCTGAATATCGGTTGGCTGACAACCTCTGTGGCTGGAAATATCGCCTGGCTTCCTATTTTTATGATGCTGAGAAATCCTAGCAATGACACCGAGAGGGACTTGAAAAATAAGAAGGCGCGTGAGCTCGACCTCGAAAATAGCGAGTACAAAAATAGCAATTGGGCTGACAGGTTCACATTCCAGTACCGCCAGTTCCTTTTCGGCAAGCACAATTTAGGAACAGGCCAGAATTGGCTGGATCTTTCGGAAAGCAACTTTCAGTATTTATTGAGATCGCTTCAGTTCTATCTCCAGTACAATTTCGCCAATATTTCTTTCTATGGCGGCTATACGACGGCGATTTTAATAGATAAGAATCTCGACTTCGCATTTTGGGCTTATGTTCTAAAGGCGAATATACTGCGCGCTAACCTGGCTGTTAATTCGAGCATTTTCTCCTACATCCAGAAAATTAAAATTCCGCTTCACTGCACGACCCTACGCCTGGATAAATCCTTTACAATTCAAAAAAAGCGCACGCCCAATAATCCACGTGGCATCTGCGATCCGCTAAGGTTGTTTGTGGGCCCCTATGATGGGATCAGGATCTTCCAGTATGATGACACCAGTTATCTTCCAGAACAGCTATGGAAACCAAAACTGAAGCAAATGGAAATCCACAGGTTGAAGGTGTTGCTGCGCCAGTATTACAAGGAAAATCCGATGAGAAATAATGAGCTTAGAGGCATTTCCGTTGGAAGCAGCAGCAGTGGTGACAATTCGTATCAGCTAATTCCGGATCAGAAAGAAAATGAACCGATTAGCAGTAACGTTAATCCAAGCAAGACAGCACCCAGTAAGGTGACAAAGTCGAAGTCTTCAAATATAAAACCCACGACGAGTAATACGCCGTTGCTTGAACAAAATCTAAGAGAGTAACCTCACTCACCAAGAGTCAGGATCGAACGCGGCAGGAGCAGTGAAACTCTCCTGCCGTTACTTGTTTTCAGCTTGGCGATGCGATCTTCAGCGTTGCGTTCTGCCAATTCCGGAAATCATCGCATATTTTTCCGTTTATCGATCAATGCCCCCAACCTATCGACCATTCCTAATTTTTTGCTGCCTCCACAATAACTCGTATAAGATGTTTAAATATGCACTTAACAACAAGATTGTATCCCGGAAAGACATCTTAACATGCTACTACCTGTCTCCTCTTAATACTATATAAATCCTTATTTTTTGAGAACTTAACCGATTTCACGTTTTTTAAAAAAGCTACTTATAAGAGTATTGAATTACAATTAATCTCTATTAGATGGATTATAATACTATTAAAAGTAGTATTATAATCCATCTACTGAGAAAAGGATGCACTCTTATGTCAGACAGTTTAGAAAGTAAGACGGACAGGATCATCATAGAAAAAAGTTATGATGATCCGGATTATGTAGAGGTAAAGCAAAAAAAAGCAGATTACGAAAAACTAGGATGCATGGTCGCCGATTCCGGCGATGACTTCTTTCCCAAACAATATTTCGCAAATCCGTTTATCAAAGACCGTGGAAATAATTATACCCTGGATGATTTTTTCCCAACCAATTGGAAAGCCGTCACTCCGTATGAAAAAAGACTGTACAAAACGGCGAAAGATCTTCTCGAAAACACGAATAATGAAGTTTCAAAAGAATGGATGAACAAGGTCGTATCCGGAATAAACCCGCTTCATCCTTTTTTGGAAGTGGGCGGTGCGTTGCGGACCCAGGTCCCGCTTCCCATGGATATGAAAGAGTTGTTTTCCCTTATCGATATCATTCTCAATAAAAACCCGGATAACATCGATCAATGGAAGATGCCCGATACAGGCTTAAAAGGAGCCTATAAAGGCATACCGACCGCTACTGCGTTTGAAGAAGGCAAAGCATCATAATCCTGGAAGGGAGAGGAAAACGCTTATCCGGCAGTCCGGAAT
>CALEMG010000346.1 GCA_937910835.1 uncultured Alphaproteobacteria bacterium
CGCCCGGGGATTGACTTCCAGAATATAAATGAAGCCATCCTTGATTGCGAACTGGACATTCATTAATCCAACGACATTGAGTGCGAGGGCCATGGCCTCTGTTTGTCGTTTAATCTCATCGATAAGTTCGTCTGAAAGTGTATGCGGCGGCAGCGCACAGGCACTATCGCCGGAATGAATGCCCGCTTCTTCGATATGTTCCATGATGCCAGCGACAAAGACCGATTTGCCGTCGCACAGACAATCGACGTCGACTTCAATCGCGTTCTGGAGATATCCATCACCCAGAACCAGGTATTCGCCGGAAACAATTACTGCTTCACGCATGTAGCGATCAAGTGATTCACCATCGCGTACGATCTCCATTCCGCGGCCACCGAGAACGTAGGAGGGGCGGACAACAACCGGGTATCCAATTCTTTCCGCGATGTCGAATGCCTCTGGAACAGACCGGGCAATACCATTCTCGGGCTGCTTGAGATCAAGCTTGTGAAGGAGTTGCTGAAACCTCTCGCGGTCCTCCGCAAGGTCAATCGCGTCTGGCGAAGTGCCAAGGATGGGAACGCCCGCCGCCTCCAGCCCGGCAGCAAGCTTGAGCGGGGTCTGACCTCCGAACTGAACGATCACGCCGTGGAGCATTCCATTTGACTGCTCTTTGCGTATAATCGCGAGGGTATCTTCAACAGTTAGTGGTTCAAAATACAGTCGGTCCGAGGTGTCATAATCGGTGGACACAGTCTCCGGGTTGCAATTGACCATGATGGTCTCATAGCCCGCCTCTGAAAGGGCATAGGCGGCATGAACGCAGCAGTAGTCAAACTCAATTCCCTGACCGATACGGTTGGGGCCACCGCCCAGAATAACGACCTTCTTTGCATCGGTCGGTTCTGCTTCGCAAACGGCGTCGTCCCATTCGTTGCCTTCATATGTCGAATACATGTATGGCGTTTGGGAGGGAAATTCCCCGGCGCAGGTATCGATGCGTTTGTAGACCGGCTCAATTCCGAATTTTTTCCGTGCGGCAAGTACATGCGCCTCCCGCGTTCCGGCAAGTTCGGCAAGCCGGTGATCGCTGAACCCCATGGACTTCAGTTTGAGAAGGCCGCCTTTTGTCGTGGGAATACCATTTTCCTTTACCGCATTTTCCAGCTCCACAATGGACTGGATTTGGGCAAGGAACCAGGGCTCATACTTGCTGGCGACCTGAATTTCCTCAAGGGTCAGCCCCTCGCGGAAGGCCTGGGCGATATTCAGGATGCGTGCTGGTGTGGGGTGGGCGAGGATAGCCTGAATGCGCTGCTTATCGGCATGTTGCTCACCGGGACCCGCAAAATTTTGTTCATTGAGGCCCGTGAGGCCAGTTTCCAGCGACCGCAGGGCTTTTTGCAGGCTTTCCGTGAACGTCCGGCCGATGGCCATGGCTTCGCCCACAGATTTCATCGCGGTGCCGAGCTTCGCTTCTGCACCGGTAAATTTCTCGAAAGTGAAGCGCGGAATCTTGGTAACCACATAGTCAATGGTTGGCTCAAACGATGCCGGGGTTACACCAGTAATATCATTATCAAGTTCGTCCAGCGTGTAGCCGACCGCGAGCTTTGCCGCAATTTTAGCAATTGGAAAGCCGGTCGCCTTGGAGGCCAATGCGCTTGAGCGGGAAACACGCGGGTTCATCTCGATAATAATCAGGCGGCCATCTTCCGGATTGACGGCGAACTGCACGTTTGATCCGCCGGTCTCCACCCCGATTTCCCGCAATACGGCAATCGAGGCATTACGCATAATCTGGAATTCTTTGTCGGTAAGCGTCAGAGCCGGGGCGACCGTGATAGAGTCGCCTGTATGGACGCCCATCGGATCGACATTTTCGATGGAACAAATGATGATGCAATTATCCGCCTTGTCGCGGACAACTTCCATCTCATATTCTTTCCAACCGACGATGCTTTCTTCCACCAATACTTCTGTAGTGGGGGAAGCATCCAAACCGCCAGTGACAATCTCTTCAAATTCTTCGCGGTTATAGGCGATCCCGCCGCCCGTTCCGCCCATCGTAAAAGAAGGACGGATAATACAGGGGAGATTTACTTCCTCCAGAACTTTCCAAGCTTCCTCAAGTGTGTGGGCGACTGCGCTTAATGGCATATCGAGGCCGATTTTCAGCATGGCTGTACGGAACTGATCTCGGTCTTCCGCCTTGGCGATGGCCTCTCTGTTTGCACCAATCAGCAGTACGCCGTGTCTTTCCAGTGCGCCGCTTTCCGCAAGCGCGAGAGCGGTATTGAGCGCAGTTTGCCCTCCCATCGTCGGGAGAATGGCATCAGGCCGTTCTTTTTCGATGATTTTCTCAACGATTTCCGGCGTGATGGGCTCGACATAGGTGGCATCGGCTAGGCCCGGGTCGGTCATAATCGTTGCTGGATTGGAGTTCACCAGAATGACCCGATATCCTTCTTCCTTCAGGGCTTTACAGGCCTGGGTGCCGGAATAGTCAAATTCGCAGGCCTGGCCGATAATAATGGGCCCGGCGCCGATGATCATGATGGACTGAATATCGGTACGTTTAGGCATTTTTTCTATCGACCAGATCTATAAACCGTTTGAAAAGATATTGGCTGTCCTGCGGGCCAGGGCTCGCTTCCGGATGGTATTGCACGGAGAAAACCGGCTTGCCATCAATCTTAAGCCCTTCAACCACACCGTCGAACAGGGATTTGTGGGTTTCTGTCACTCCGTCGGGCAGACTGTCGCGCTTGACGACGAAGCCATGATTCTGCGAGGTGATCTCCACTTTACCGGTGGTTAGATCCTTGACTGGCTGGTTGGCGCCTCGGTGGCCCTGGTGCAACTTCATTGTTTTCGCACCAAGCGCGATAGCCAGCATTTGATGGCCAAGGCAAATTCCGAAAGTGGGGACGCCGCTATCGACACATTTACGGATTACTGGCACGGCATATTCGCCGGTTGCCGCAGGATCGCCAGGACCGTTCGCCAGGAAAATTCCGTCGGGCTTAAGTGCCATGATTTCTTCATAAGTTGCGGTCGCTGGCACCACTGTAATGCGACAGCCAAGCTCTGCCAGACAACGGAGGATATTCCGCTTTACCCCATAATCGACGGCTACAATATGACGTTTGGGCATTTGTTGTGTGCCGTAGCCACTTTGAATATGCCAGTTTGTCTCAGACCACTCATATGGCTCCTTGCAGGAGACTTCCTTCGCAAGGTCCATGCCTTCCAGACCCGGCCAGTTTGCGGCCTTTTCCTGAAGGGCGGCGATATCAAATTTGCCATCCTTGCGATAGGCGATGATACCGTTGGGTGCGCCGGACTTGCGAATAAAATGGGTGAGGCGGCGCGTATCGACGCCGGAAATACCAACAAGATTTCGGGACTTCAGCCACTCATCAAGAGATCCAACCGCCCGCCAGTTGGCTGGGTCCGTAATGTTGGCGCGGATAATCAATCCATTCGCGGCAATACCGGAGGTTTCGATATCCTCATCATTGAAACCAACATTTCCAATATGGGGGAAAGTAAAGGTGATGAGCTGTCCGGCGAAGGAGGGGTCCGTCAGGCTTTCCTGATAGCCCGTCATCGAGGTGTTGAAGCAGACTTCACCGACTGTGTCACCTTCGGCCCCGATGCCGAAGCCGTGAAATACGGTGCCATCACCCAGCACAAGGACCGCTGTCGCCGTCCGTTCGCTGTTCAGGTCGACCGCGTCTCCGTTGTGTTCATAAGACATGATAATAGGGACCCTCTTGCGGTAGTTCCGCTGAGCCGAAATTTCTCTGGCCTGGTAGCTGAATATTGCGCAGCAACATAAGCAGTTTGCATGTATGCGTCAAGTTTTTCGACGCAAAAAATAATGTTTAAATTCAATGACTTAGCAATAATATTTGGTTTGCCATAAACTATGGTTTCAGCTAGTATGGCGGCTTTCTTCACTATAGATTCGGATATTTATGTTACGGAACGAAATAAAAGAGTCACTAAAAGTAGCAATGAAATCAAAGGATAAGCGGCGGATTTCAACGCTTCGTCTTATCCTTGCGACTTTACAGGACCGGGATCTTGCTGCGCGGGATAAAGGCGCGGAAGAGGGAATCACGGATGATGAAATTCTGCAGATGCTGACGACCATGGTGCGTCAGCGAAAAGACTCAATTGCAGCTTATGAAAAGGGTGGTCGGGTTGATCTTGCCACTGCGGAACAGGAAGAAATTGATATCATCTCTGACTATCTACCGAAGCAATTTGACGAGGTGGAGACCCGCACGGCGGTGGAGGCGGTGATCGCGGACATTGGCGCGAATGGCCTGAAGGATATGGGCCGGACGATGGCTGAACTGAAAACCCGGTATGCTGGTCAGATGGATTTTTCTAAAGCGAGCGCTATCGTAAAGGATACGCTCGGCGCCTGAGTCTGCCGGATACTTTTTTAAGTGATTATCATTTAATAATTTAACCGGTTAAATTATTAAATTGGGTTGGAAAAAGAGATGGCCTTTCCGCCACATTTCATGGAAGAGCTTAAAGCGCGTGTCAGCCTTGCGGATCTGATTGGGCGCCGGACAAAGCTCACAAAAAAGGGCCGGGAGTATTCGGGCCTTTGTCCGTTTCATAATGAGAAAACCCCGTCCTTCACGGTTAATGAAGAGAAGGGCTTCTATCACTGCTTTGGCTGTGGCGCGAATGGCGACTTGATTGAATTCGTCAAACAGACCGAAGGGGTAGCCTTTCCCGAAGCCGTCGAACGGCTCGCCGCGCTTGCCGGTTTGCAGATGCCGGTGGAGCGACCGGAGGAGAAAGCCCGCCAGCAGCGCGCGGCCACCCTGCATGATGCCATGGAGCTTGCTGGTAAATGGTTTTCCGCCCAACTGGCCAGCCAGGCCGGGACCGGT
>CALEMG010000347.1 GCA_937910835.1 uncultured Alphaproteobacteria bacterium
GATTTTCCGTCCCATGAAGGTTGGGCAGTAGGTGGAAGTCGCGGGTCATGGGGGCACGGTGAAGGCAATCAGCCTCTTTACAACGGAACTTGCAACACCGGACAATATCCAGGTAATTATCCCGAACGGCTCGGTCTGGGGTAGCGCGCTCCGCAATTTCAGCTTCCATCCCACACGGCGGATGGATCTGGTCATGGGCATTGCCTATGAAGATGATATCGACAAGGCTCAAAGTATCATGCTCAAACTGATCGAGGCGGATGAGCGGTCCCATAAAGATCCGGCGCCACTGATCGAGATCGCGGAATTGGCTGACAGTTCAGTAAATTTCACGGTGCGTGTCTGGTGCGACAATGCCGATTACTTCCCGCTTAAATTCGCGCTCACCAAGGCGATCAAGCAGGCGTTCGATAAGGAAGGTGTTTCCATTCCGTATCCGCAACGCGATGTCCATCTGATCAAGGAAGACTGACAAAATAAGCCGCCCCGTTTGTTCGGGGCGGTTTTTTAGTTCTGATAATAGTCCATACCGTGTTTCTTCCAGAAGAAGGCGCGGGCATTGACAAGGAAGGCCGTACTCCAGCCGAACAGGATGATCCCGCTCACGGCTTGAAGTGAGGACGTCAGATACCATTCATGGCTGAGCACAACGTCGCCGTAGCCAAGCGTCGTATAGGTCACGGTGGAAAAATAAATCGCCTCGCTCAGTCCACTGAGCTCACCGCTCAAATAATAGAAGAAACCCCAGAGCCAGGCCTCGATGGTGTGGGCCGCAAACAGGCCGATCACCACAACAATCATAATAACCACATGGCCGTATACCGGCAGCCGCCGGTCCCATTTTGGGCCGATATCTTTCAGGCGGCGGAGCAACAACTCCAGACAGATCGCATGATTGATCACACATAAGATAATCAAGGTTGTCCCGACAACGAGCTGGATGAACATAAGGCTTTCTCCTGTGGCGATAGCAGCATGGAGGCAGCCTATCCCGCCGCTCGGATCATATCAGTGGCCTTCTCGCCGATCATGATCGTCGGGGCATTGGTATTGCCGCCTATTACAGATGGCATAATGGACGCATCGGCAATGCGCAAGCCATCAACACCGTGAACCTTCAATTCCGGATCAACGACGGCCATCGGATCAATGCCCATTTTGCAACTGACGACAGGCTGATAGACCGTATCGGCGCGGCTGCGGAAAGCGTCTACGATGGCAGTATCCGAGGTCATATCGACAGGATAAAGCGGCTTGCCGCGATAGGGATCGAACGCCGGCGCATCGAAAATCTTCTGCGTCATCTTCACGCCTTTGATTAAAATCTCCACATCCTCCCGCTCGGATAGGAAGTTCGGATCGATCAGCGGGGCCGCGAACGGATCGCTGCTGTTCAGGCCCACACGTCCCCGGCTTTTTGGGCGTAGCACACAGACATGGCAGCTATAACCGTGACCGAGAAGGGTTTTGCGCGCATGATCATCGAGCGGGCCAATAACGAAGTGAAGCTGGATATCCGGCCGGTTAAGCGCCGGGTCCGTCTTCAGGAAGCCACCACGCTCCGCCAGGGGGGAGGAAATAATTCCCGTCCGGTTTTTACGCCATTCAAAGATTCCCCTGGTCAGATCGACCACCCCGCCGAGCGAAATGCCCATTGTCTCGCGGGAGTTTGATTTATGCGCCACCACATAATCGATATGATCATGCAGATTCTGTCCCACACCGGGAAGTTCATGCACGACCTCAATTCCGTGTTTTTTTAGCTCATCGACAGGACCAATCCCGGAGAGGAGCATTAGCTGCGGCGTGGCAAAGGCGCCGCCCGCGAGAATAATCTCCTTTTCCGCCTTGATCTCAACCGTCTTGCCATCCTTGATATAGGCAATCCCGACGGCCTTTTTTCCCTCCGTCAAAATCTTGCTCGCATGGGCCTGGGTAATAATATGTAAGTTGGGACGACCTAGGTTAGGTGTGAGATAGCCTTTCGCCGCGCTCCATCTCTCGCCATTCTTCTGCGTGACCTGATAGGTGCCGAGACCTTCCTGTATCTCGCCGTTAAAATCCTTCGTTGTCGGCATCTGAACCTGCATCGCGGCGTCTATAAACACATCACCGATCGGCATATTGGAGCGCATCTCAGCCACATTGAGTGGACCGCCGGTACCATGATAATCATCTGCGCCGCGCTCGTTATTCTCAGCCTTCTTGAAATAGGGAAGAACGTCTTTATAGCTCCAGCCCGTATTCCCCATGGCCGCCCAGTCGTCATAGTCGGTGGGATGTCCACGCACATAAAGCATGGCGTTGATCGAGCTGGATCCGCCCAGGGTCTTGCCGCGCGGCTGATATCCTTATCGGTCCTTGAGGCCCGGCTGCGG
>CALEMG010000348.1 GCA_937910835.1 uncultured Alphaproteobacteria bacterium
CGGGCAAGGCCGATGATGTGCTGGTCTATGCGACGGGCGGCGGCAATCGCGTGATCTGCAACAATATCGAAGCCGGGGTTATTGATCGCTACTGGAGCTATAACGCCGATGGCCAGGGCCGCGATGCCGGCACCATGCTGCGCCTGATGATTCAAGGGGCCGTGCCGCCGGAAGGTGGAATGCTGGAAGTTGAATCCCCCTTGATCGTTATCAAGAAGGAAAGCTATCAGCCGCAGCAATGCTGGGATCTACCCGCGAAATAACACAACAAAAAAGTTTTCCGTTTGGTGGGAGCAACAAAGCCAGGCACACATATTTCAGTGCCTGGCGATTGGGGCGTGAGGAAGGATCAGATGAGTTCCGTCGAAGACAGCAAATTCCTGAGTAGCCTGCATAAAGTCCCGAAACAATGGAGTGTTTTCTCCTATCGGCGGATCACGTCAGATTTGCTTAACCGCAACTGGATTGAAGGGGCGATCCCCTTCATCACGTTCTTCGTGCTCACCACCGTTATATTGATGACGACGGACGGGTATTTCGCCCCGTCCAACCTCACTACCCTCGCGCAATATTCGTCAGACGCGGCCATCGTTACAATTGCCATGCTGCTCGTCGTTGCCATTGGTGGCATAGACCTGTCTGTTGGTTCGTCATTCGCATTATCGGCATTTGTCGCCCTTTATCTGTTCCATATCGCGGGGCTACCGGTGTATCTGGTTTTTCCGCTGACCCTTGCCTGCGGTGCGCTGGTCGGCTTCGTCAATGGATTTCTCACCGGCGTCCTTGGTTGTGGCGCCTTGCTTGCGACACTTGGCACAATGATTACCGTGCGCGGCATTTTTGTCATTGCCTCACAGGAATATCTTGTTGAAATCTCCAGCAGCGCCCGGTTCGACGAGACATGGGACTATGTTGGCTATGAAAGTTTTATGGGCGTGCCGGTAAGCTTTCTGGTTCTGGCAGTTGTTGCCGTTGCCATATTTTTAATGTTCAAATACACTCGCTTCGGCTGGCATATCCTGGCCGTCGGCGGGAACCGGAAGGCCGCGCGGCATGCGGGTATCCCGTTAAAGCGCGTTATCCTTTTGTCCTATGTGCTGGGGGGAACTCTTGTCGGGCTTGCCGCCTTTCTGTTTGCCGCCCGCCAGAACAGCGCCGGTTCCGATACCGGTGTCGGGCTGGAATTCTTTGTCCTGACGGGGCTGATCCTGGGGCTGGGAGGAGTTACGCCGGGCCGGGGCAGCGTCTTCAGCACGCTGCTTGGCTTCGCCTCCATATACATTTTGGGGAATGTGTTGATAAACGCCGGTTTCCGCGGCGATTTTATAAATGGCGTAATGGGGTTGATCCTGATTACCGTGCTTGCGATTGACATGAAATATCGAAAGGAGCGGCACCGCATTCTGGCGCGTGCCTATCTTGATCCCAAACCCATGAAGATGGACTCTGTTCTTGAAATGGGAAAAATGGCGCCGGAGTTCGGCTCTGCAAAGCTGGTTGGTGCAACCCTTCTGGGCGTTGGGGAAGTGGACGGCCCGGAAGATGTCATTCTCGATCGCGCGGGCAACCTTTACTGCGGCACGCGGGATGGCCGGATCATGAAACTTTTCGCGCCGGATCACACCCGTGTTGAGACTTATGTCAAAACCGGCGGACGCCCGCTTGGCCTCGCATTTGATGCGGAGGAGCGTCTTGTAGTATGCGTGGCAGGCATGGGACTGTACCGGATTGCGGGGCCGGGCCAGATAGAACGCCTGACAAGCCAGACGAAGCGGAGCTGGACCTCTATCGAGGACGACCGGCAAATTCGCATGGCGGATGATCTCGACATTGCGCCGGATGGGCGGATTTATTTCACTGACGCCACCAAGCGCTATGAAATGGAAACATGGGGTCTTGACCTGCTGGAAGGGCGCAGCAATGGCCGTCTCCTCTGCTATAACCCCGCTGACGGAACCACAAAAACAATCTGTGACAACCTGGTTTTCACTAACGGGGTGTGCGTGACCCATGACGGGAAGCATTTGCTGGTTGCCAGTACGTGGACCTGCGCCATTCTGATATTTGATCTAGCGCGGCTGCAGAACGGTCCCAGATATTTTGTACGCGGTTTACCTGGCTACCCCGACAATATCAACCGGGCATCAGATGGCGGCTACTGGATTGCTCTTGCCGGCATGCGATCCCGAGTCTTTGACCTCGCCATGGAAAATCCCGGCTTTCGGATGCGTATGGCAAAACGCGTCCCGCCGACCAATTGGCTGTTTGGCAACCTCAACATCGGCGGCGTGCTGAAATCAGACAAGAACGGTACCATTGTCGATGCGTATTGGGATAAATCAGATGGTCCCCTTTATATGATCACATCCATGCGTGAGCATCATGGCTCCCTCTTTCTCGGGGGGGTGACCAACAACAAGATCGGGCGGATTGCCCTTGATGAGGCTGACAAGAGTTGGAATGGCCCTGACAGCTATTGGCCGAGGGAGACATAATCATGTTCGGACTGCACAGGATACAACCGGCACGGATTTCTCTCCTCGATGGCCCGCTGTGCCCGAATGACATGCTGGAACAGGCGGCAGCCCTTTCAATCGAAGAACCCGATGACATCTGTGTCGCGCCAGATGGCTCACTCCTTGTCAGCAGTGGAAAAAAGATCCTTCGCCTCAAGGATTGGGCGAAATACTCATTATCGACTGTGGCCGAATTTGACCATGAGGTAACCGCATTGGCCTGCCGCAAAGATGGCGTGATTGCAGTCAGTCTTTAAGGCGACGGTCTTAAGTAGATAACGCAGGAGGCGATGGCCTGTAAGTTTTCCAGTGACGGGGCGCTTTTGGTGGCCGATGCTGGCGATGTAGATGAGCGAACCTCCCGCCTTCATGGCCTCTATAACGAAACCGGCAACGGTCAGGTCATACGAATCTCGGAGAATGGTGACAGGAACGTGATCGCTACCGGACTGCGATTACCCTATGGCCTCATTGAGACAGAAACAAAAGAGGTGGTGGTTTGCGAAAGCTGGTCTGCTCGCATAAATCAACTGACATCCGATGCGCTACCCAGGGTGGTTCTGCAAGATGCGCCGGGATATCCCGCCCGCATCCATGCACTGTCCGGCGGCGGCTATATCCTGTCGCTGTTCGCGCGGCGTGATCCGCTGATAGAATTTGTGTTGACCGAGCCGGCCTTCGTGAACCGCATGAAAGCGGAAATAGATCCCGAGTACTGGATCGCGCCCCGTTTTACCGCCAGCGCGGACTATAGAGTGCCAATCCAGATGGGCGCGGCGCGTCTATTCGGGGATATCAAGCCATGGGCCCCTTCGTTTTCTTACGGTCTGGTGGTTATCCTCGACAAAAACTTCCTGCCTCTTGCAAGCGCGCAATCACGCGCGAACGGCACGCGCCACGGCATTACCTCCGCACTGGAGTGGCGCGGGGAACTGATTGCCGTCAGTAAGGGCAGTAGTGAATTGCTGAAAGTTACTGCAATGGACCAATTGATATGACGGCCTCTTCCTTTCTCAGTCTGCAAAGCGCCACGAAAATCTATGGCGGCTTTCCAGCCATTGATACGGTTGATTTTGACCTACGCCCTAGTGAAATTCATGCTTTGGTCGGCGAAAATGGCGCTGGAAAATCTACTTTGTGCAAAGTCATTGCCGGTGTTGTCGCAATGGATAGCGGAACTTTTGCATTCGAGGACGAACCCTTTGAGTTGAAATCCCCGCGCGACGCCTTTGACAAAGGCATTTCCATGGTGTTTCAGGAGACAAGCCTTGTTCCCCAGTTGACCGTCGCACAGAATATGGTGCTTGGACGCGAACGAGTGCTGAACTCCGCCCGGGCCTTGAGCATTGAATGCCGCCAGCTTCTCCGTTCCCTTAACTTCAATATCGACCCGACGATGAAAGCCGGGGCCCTCGGGGCGGCGCAACGTCAAATGGTCGAGATTGCGCGTGCCGTCTACAACAAGTCCCGCATCATCATTCTCGACGAGCCGACGGCGGCGCTCACCCCGGAAGAAACGGATCATCTTTTCTATCTGATGAATGACCTTCGCCAGAAGGGCGTTGCGATGATCTTCATTTCTCACGCGTTGGAGGAAGCATTATCACATGCGGATCGCATTACCGTATTGCGTAACGGCAAGAAGATTGTAACGGGCGATGCTCATTCATTTGATCGCGCCAGTCTGATCCGGCATATGGTCGGGCAGGAAATTGCCAGTGAAATGGCAACTAGGCCAGCCGCTACGACTGCGACGCGTGCGCGAAAACCAATCCTGAAAGTCGAAAATGTCCGGATGGGCAATATGGTCAACAATATGTCGTTCTCAGTTTTTCCGGGAGAAGTCACCGGTATAGCCGGATTGATCGGATCCGGACGAAGCGAAGTCGCCAAGGTAATTGTCGGACAGATCAAGCGCAATTTCGGCGGCGGGCGTATCTATCTCAACGATAGGGAAATCCGTTATCGTCTCCCTGCCCAGGCTATTCAGGATGGCATTGCATATGTCACAGAAGACCGGAAAATTGATGGTTTTTTCGAAAACATGGGCGTTTTTGAAAATGTGTCTCTTGGCTGGCTGGCTAAATGGGCGAAAGGAAAATTACTCTTTAACAAAAAAGCCATGAAGCCTAGAGTAAAGAAACTGGAGGAGAAACTATCCATCCGCGGCATTGGGAAATTTCAAACAGTCCATAAACTCTCTGGCGGCAATCAGCAGAAGGTGGTTATCGCGAAAAGTCTTATCCAGGAACCCAGCCTTATTATCTTCGATGAACCCACGCGCGGGGTGGATGTCGGCGCGATTGCAGAAATACGCGAAATAATCCGGAGTATCGCCGACAGCGGCGCCGGTGTCGTGGTTATCTCGTCTTACCTGCCTGAAATTCTCGATGTATCTGACCGTATTCTTGTGGCTAAAGGCGGAGCAATCGTCGCGGAATTTTCACGTGATGAAGCAACTGCTGAGAAAATACTGCATGCCGCAATTCATTAGATGACAAAATCCAAACATATTTCCTATCCCGGCATTGTCACATTAACTGGCATTGTCAGAGTAATGTATCTACGCGCTGAAAATTGTCTGGCCAATGTTTTGAGGCATCGAGTTGACGCCATTCAGCCAATAGAGTGGCGCGTTTCAATTTATATTGCTGCTGGGTAATTAGATGGCGATCCGTATTGAAGTGATTGTGAATTGAGGAATGGATTTGTCATACGCTGACCGTAAATCTAGCGCCATCACGGCTCAAGCACTTTTCCTCTGACAGCACCCTTTTGACTGATCCGGTCAGTCCTGGTTTCTTGATTTCAGGAAAAGGGCCAGTTGTCTGTCGTGACGGCTGACGGCGGATCGTCGGCCGTCATTCAGCCAGGCAGGCCATCTCGCGCCCTCGCCCGTTGGCTGATCCCCGACAACCGTGACCCGTTGAATGACGCGTTCTTCGGAAAAATCGTTCAACACATAATGCTGGGTGCACCGGTTATCCCAGATTCCGATGGCGCCTTCCGACCAGCGGTATCGCACCGTGAAACGCGGGTTCTGCACCCAGCCTGTCAGAAAGTCGAGCAAGGCCGCACTTTCCGGCGCATTCATTTCGACGATACGCCGGGTAAAATGCTCATTCACATAGAGCGCTTTCCGGCCCGTTTCGGGGTGAATTCTAATGACCGGATGAATGGCCATCTGTTCGGGGTGATTATGCGGCAGCGCATCATGCAGTGCCGTCACCCCGGCACATAGTTCCTGCATCGGCGGGGATAACGCATCGAACGCGTCACAAAGGTTTGCCCACATCGTATCGCCCCCGGTTTCGGGACATTTAACCATGTTCAGGATGGACATCAAGGACGGTTGTTCCTGGAAGGTCAGGTCCGTGTGCCACTCATCGGCAATGCCGCCATTGCTTGCCGCCAGTTCAAAAACTTCCGGATGATCCAGATACGGGTTTTTCAGGTTTGGATGACCTTCTAGTTCGCCGAAATGACGCCCAAGGGCGACGTGTTCCTCAACAGAAAGATGTTGCCGCGGAAAAAACAGCACCATATGCTCGTCCAACAGACGCCGTATTTCCGCAATATCACTGCTACTGACAGTCGCCAGATCAATGCCCTGTACTTCTGCGCCTAATGCACCGGACAGTCGGTTGATATCCCAGTTTTTCATGTCAGCCCCGATCTTTTTTGTTTGATTGTAACTCCAATCCGCTGATTTGATAAATGTTTCTTTTCGTTGTTAAGGTTTGGGCAATCCTGAATTTAACGTCCGCTGTTCCCCGTCAGACAAAGGGAACGAAAAATGCAAAAATTCAAGTCTCCAGGTTCAGCCCAAAGATTTCTCAATATTCATTCAGCCACTTACAATACTTTCTATGTTCAACGTCACCTACTCAATCGAACTTTCTTCAAGCAGCTCCGCCATGAAGCTTTTGATCTTTGGATAACTGCAAGCGCCGCCGCCTGAGAATTTGTAACCGAGGGAATATCTGCGTCTATCGAAAGTTAGTGTGACAGCAGCTCCGCCAAGCCATGACCGCCCATCTTGAACATGTGAGCAATAATCTTTTTGGGACAGATGAAGTTTGCTTTTTCGGAGATGATACCGACGCTATTTTAGCGCCGGAATATGAAGGCGAGCATAGGTTCGCCTTTATATATTGAGTATTTAGTTGCTTGTGGAATTCCTTCAGATATCGATTTCCATCTTTTTCATCATCTTGCCATACCCTCCCGCCATAAGGCCGGTGATTTTTCCGTTGTCGAGCATCAGCTCAACTGTAATAAGGCTCGGTGACGGGGGTTCCATAAAACAGCCCTGCCCGATAACAATTTTTTCTTTCTCAAGTCCCAGGTAGTCGAACAACACACAGGCAAGCGGGCCTGCTGCCATCCCTGTCGCAGATTCCTCCTCGATGGCGTATCGTGGCGCGAACATGCGCGTTGTTGCATCGATTTCATGTGATCCGACATCGGTCGTGAAGACGTAGTAGCCGATGAGATCGAGCCGATCGCTAATCTTTGAAATAGCGTCGAAATTCGGCTGAATATTTTTCAGCACCTGCCGGTCTTTAACGGCAATGACGATAAAGCTGTTTCCGGTATTGACCAGCACGGGATCAATTCGTTGATCGAGATCCTTCAGCAGCAGATTAAGAGATTCTAAGACGTCGTCCAAGGTCACGCCGTCATCTTTCCAGTCCGGGGAGGGACGATAGCGGGGTGCCAATTGCTCCATATAGGCAGCGCCTTCCTTTATGACGATCTTCCTCGGCCCGTCCACCGTTTCCTTTGACGTCAATCCATCCGTAACCATCCCCATTTCGGCCAGATAGGAGAAAGTTGCAATTGTCGCGTGTCCGCAATGGGCGATACGGCGATTTGGCGTGAAAAAATCAAGCTTGAATCCCTCGGTTTTTGATCTTGATACAAAGGCTGTTTCAGACAGGCCTATTTTCCCGGCAATTTTCAACATCTCCGCTTCACCCAGCTCATCGGCATTCAACACGACGCCCGCCGGATTACCGCCCCCTTGACCGCTGACAAAGCCATTAACGATTTGGGCATTGATTATTTGCCGTTTTTCATGAATTTCTGACATTTAAATATTCCAATTCCGTTGCGTATTTTGTATATTTATGTGTTTAATATGTCATAAATCAATAGATATGATTTCATATATTAGTGTATTTTTTTCATGAATATAAAACCATCCATAATAACTAAATTGGCCAAATCGGCACCCGTTCTTATCGCAATAAAAGAGACGGAAAGCTTTGTCGGTGCGGCTGCCCGCCTATCGATTGACCAATCTGCAGTCAGTCACCGTATCCGTATGCTCGAAGATGATATCGGATTACAGTTATTTGTAAGAACGACGCGCAAAGTTCGCTTGACCCAGACGGGAAAGATTTTATGTGATGCCGCGAAAAGCGCTACCGTTGTCTGGAACACTGCGTTAGAGAAAATCAAAAATGATCGCCAGTTCAATCAAATTAAACTTACCGTCCCCTCTTCCCTGGCCATGAAATGGTTGGTGCCAGCGATTTCTCGCATGGATGAAGCAGGTCTGGATCTGTCCCTTGACGTCAATGACAATATGGTTGATCTCCATGCTGCGGAGGCTGATGTCGCCATTCGTTTCGGGCCGGGCCCCTATCCCGGATTTCATGTCGACCATCTGGCGCATTGCAAGTTTACTCCTGTGGCACAAACAGGCTTCGATATTGGCGCGGCTCTCAACTTTTGGGATCTAAGGAAAGAAAATCTGACACTGCTTTTGGACCGGCGCGGTCAGCTTGACGGCACAGGTTACAGCTGGGATAACTATTTTAAGGAAATTCACGCCGCCAAACCCAACGCGACACGGCAACACTCTTTCGACAGGGCAGATTTAATGTTGCAAGCCGCCATGAGTGGAATGGGCATTGCCCTTGGAAGAACGCTCCTGATTGAAAATGACATTGCCGCCGGCTTTTTAAAGGCTGTAGGGCCGCCAGCCAGTGCACGGTCCAAGTACTGGCTGGTCACTACCACCTCTTTTGCGCAAACAGGGAAATATCAGCTGCTTCTTTCCTGGTTGAAGGAACAGATTTATTCGACAGTACAATACGAAGCTCCCGCGTCGCCATAGCCCGCCAGACATTCAGCTGGCATTGTCAGAGTAAAATCACTTGAGCTGTGTTGAGGCTGGATTTACGGTCAGCGCATGAAAAATCCCACGTTCCTGTTTCTCAAGCAATTTTCCTCTGACAATGCCCCATTTTCGCCATACTGAAACAGGGTCGCATTAGCCTGGCATCACTTAGGGAATAAATCGCGCGCTAGAGTGTCTTACCTATTGAGATGTAATCAAACATCTTAGAAACACATAGCAATAGGGACATCAAAAAATGAACAAGATTATTTTGGTTTCAATAGCGGCCGCAGCTTTCAGCATCACTTCAAGTGCTCTCGCTGCGCCGGTCGAGACAATGGAGACTTCCATAGGCGCGGTTCTGGCCGGAACGAACGGGATGACCCTCTATACATTTAAAAAAGATACCGAGAATATGTCAAATTGCTATGATGCTTGTGCAAAAGCATGGCCGCCTTTGCTGGCGGCCGAAGGCGACGAACCAACGTCACCTTATTCGATAATTTCTCGTGACGACGGGACCAAGCAATGGGCCGTAAACGGACAACCGCTCTATTTCTGGATCAAGGACCAAAAAGCAGGAGACACGACCGGTGACGGCTTTAAAGATGTCTGGTTGGCGGCTCGTCCATAGAATGAACTCTCTATATGGAAAGGGTGTCGTAGTGGCACCCTTTTGTTGACGCCGTGAGAAAAACGGAGATAAAAATCCTCGGCCTGCTGCCATTACTGCGGCGATATGCGAGAAGCCTGTCGCAGAATGAGGCGGATGCCGAGGATCTTTTACAAGATTGCCTTGAAGCGGCCTTTACCGGTCAGGATAGATGGCGCGGTGATAACCTGAAAAGCTGGTTGATGACCATCATGACGAATTATATCCGCTACCGGTACCGGCGGACCCGCAATACACCCCTGACCGTCGATATTGACACGGCAGACGACATCGCCGCTCCTCAATCGGAGAGAGATCCTTTAGAGCGGGATATACTGGAGAGAGCCATTGACCTTTTGCCCGAAGAAAACAGATCAGTTTTGATGCTTATAGTGATTGAAGGTTATTCATATGCGGAAGTTTCAGAAATGCTCAAAATACCGATTGGGACGGTAATGTCGCGCCTATCCCGCGCCCGAAAAAAAATGACGGAAACTCTTCAGGGCCATAATATCATTCCGTTGCGGAGGCAATCATGACAGAAAACAACATTTCTGAAATCATGGAACATGATTTGCACGCTTATGTTGACGGGCAGTTAACCGCCGCCCGGCGGGAAGAGGTTGAAAAGTACCTTCTGGAAAATCCTGAGCAGGCAAAACTGGTCCAGTCCTGGACAGAACAGAACGCGGCACTGAAGAACCTGTACAGACCTACACAGTTGAGCGGAGATCGGGAATTAGTCCGCGAGGCGGCGCGAGCCCGTAGCGGTTTTGTGAAAACCGTTATTCAGGTTGCGGCAGCGATTCTGATCTTTATGGCCGGCAGTGTGCTCGGATCCTACATCACCCTGAATCTCGGGGATCGTGAAAATACGCCGCAGTATGTTCAAACTCTGGGAGAGGCGTCCCGGGCCGGTTTCGCGATTTATGCAAGCGAAGTGCGGCATCCCGTGGAAGTCAATGCGGATCAGGAAGAGCATCTGGTCACCTGGCTTGGCAAGCGGCTTGGCACAAAGTTCAAGGCACCGAAGCTGCAGAAGGAGGGTTTCAATCTGGTCGGTGGCCGGCTTGTTCCGTTCGCCGGAAAGCCGGGCGCCTTGTTGATGTATGAAAATGTGGCAGGTGAGCGGTTGACTGTTCTGATCGGGCAGCAGCCGTCAAATGTCGAAACCGGATTTCGTTTTGTGCAGGAGGGGAATATCCGTACATTCTATTGGATCGACGGCGAATTTGGCTACGCCCTGAGCGGCTCGATTGAGCGTCCATTGCTTCAGGTTCTGGCCCGCGAAATTTACCGGCAAATAGAGGTCACGTAACAACACCTGCTGAATAATGTAAGGCGGAAAACGATGGCGCTGATAAGAAATCTTTTTCATTAACTGAAATTAGATCACCATTGATTTCCTCGCCACTAAGTTAATGTGACAATACCCTCTAGCATCCTCCTCTAAGAATGCCACCTCAGGTGATTGGGCCGCAGATTTTCAGTTGAATACTATTGTTGCTTATTGCGGTGATGCTTGTTTACCCGGTTCCCATGGCCAATATTTTGCTATGGCGCCGGCATCAACACGTAAATCCGTGCCCGTGATCATGCGGGCGTCGTCTGATGCCAGGAATGCTACGGCTCGACCGTAATCGCTTGGTCTGGGTAGTTTTTGCATTGGCGATCTTTCCCGATAACTCGCCATTATATCATCTTCTGGCCGGTCAATACTGCGGCCCCACCGTTCCGCTCGATCGAATGATTCACTGCGGTCAGTTGCGGTGGGAGTTAGACTGTTTACTCGAATGCCATGCTCCGCTAATTCCATGGCTGTTGAGCGTGTAAAATTCAGCAGTCCACTTTTTGCGGTACTATAAGCAACGTTACCAGGCTCACCTTGGTGCCCGGCCGTGGAGATAATATTGATTATGGTACCGACACCCTTCCGGTCAATTATCGAACGCGCAACGTATTTTGTGCATAGGAACGCCCCACCAAGAATGACGCCGGTCTGACTGAGCCATTCGTCATATGGCATATCGATTACGCCTTTTTTATTATAAAAAGCTGCGTTGTTGACCAATATATCTATCTTTCCGAAGGTCTCAGAAACCTTAGCTATAGACTTGGCTACTTGTTTCTCATCGGTGACATCGCAAGTAATGGGCAATGCGCGCCCGCCGATCGCCTCAATGTAGCCAGCGCAGTCATTGGCATTCTCGGCGATTGCATCAATAGCCACGATACTTGCGCCCTCCGAGGCCAAGGCTTCGGCAATACCTCCGCCTATATTCGGGCTAGTACCTGTGATGACAGCTACGCGATCTAGGAGTTTCATGCCTATTTCTCCGGTGCGATTAAAAAGACCTTGGAAGAGTTGAATATCCAGGTATCAACGAAGCCTGTTATCTTGGGCTTACGGTTAAGTTCGTTCAGTGCGCCAACAAGGCACGACCAGTTCAGAACTTCCTGCTGGCCGCTTTCTTCAATCGTCTTACTTGGATAGTTGCGCCAGGCTTGGTAATCACCCGCGCATAGTTGATCATAGAGCTGACGGTCCGCAGGTGTGTCTGGGTAGAGATAGTGATTTTTGCCAACCAGGAAAGCATGTGACCAACCCGAAGAAGCCAATATTGCCACACGATAGGGCGACTCTTTTAGGATGCGCGCGGTGGCAGCCCCAAGATCAAACAACCTACGTGGGGTTGGCGCTGGTGGATCGAGGTCTTCTTCGCCGACATCGCGATCAAATGCTGGCATTCCACCTTTTTGGGCAATTACTTTCCGACCATAACAATTGATCGCAAATGGAATGATTGGATAATCGAATCCTTTTCGATCGTAATCCAGGTAATAAATCGCGTTGGTAAATGCATGTCCGAGCGGATGATGCAGCGGTTTATAAGCATAAGCTGTGTCAAAACCTTCTTCTATCAGGCGTGTAGCCAGAAATTTTGCGGCTACCTTGTTCCCAGGAAGTTCGTAAACTTTTTCTGTCTCACTCCACACGTTATTCGCCGGTGGAGAAAAGCTAAAGTTATCATACGCGCTGATGCAAAACGGGGGGATAATATCATAACGGAAATTTTCATACTGATCATCGCCCCAGATCAAGACGAAATCCGGTTTGAATTCGTCCAGAGCGTTGCGTACTTGGCGCATCCAGCCAACCAGTTCCTGGCGATGTCGGCCTGCCGCTTCAGCGCCTTCGTCGTTACTCCATTCCGCCTGCATCGGTTCTGGCCAGCCCTGTGGACTGCGCAGTTTTTCCGGTAGCTTGGGGTTCTGTAACATGCGTTTGAAAATATAAGCCATCCGCTCATCTGGACCGATTAGCGGCGGATAGTGTGAAATTCCTAATGTTAAGATTTCTGCCATTTTATTCTCTCTTACTTCTTGCGGCGGCTACTTTTTTTATGATCTGGCATCACCAGTTTTTGTTCTCATATCCACTAAACTAGGTGAGCAATTTACTTGTCCTATGACGCTTTATGGGTCGGAGTCCGTTGTCTCAAGGTCAAGGAAGGCAATAGCGTTTTCTCGCCTTAGGGCTTGCTGATCGGCAGGGTCTAGTGTCAAATTGTTAATCCGCCCAACCGGATCTGGGTCATGTATTTGATAGGGATAGTCGCTACCCACCATCAAACGATTGGCACCAAAGCGTTCAACGAGGAACGCTAATGTATCGTTATCATAGACAAGCGTATCATAATAAAGGCGGCGAGCTGCATCACGAGGGTCTTCATTCATAAGCTCTCGAATTGACGGAATTGTACGCCACATATGAGCCAAGCGAGGTAACAATAGTCCAAACGCGCCGCCGCCATGGCTAAAAGCTAATCGCAAGTTAGGATGGCGAGCAATTAATCCTCCGGTAAGCACTGATGAGGCGGCGAGGGCGACATCGCACGGAAATAGCAATGCTGCACTTAACGCGGCGGGGCCAACAAGCCGCTCACGGCCGATTGGGTGTAAGGCATGCACGAAGATTGATGCTGACAAATCTTCAGCAGCAGTAAAGAACGGTTCAAGGCCCGGGTCACCAATGGGTACACCATTCACATGGGTGCCAATTTCAACTCCCGAGAAACCATGCTTTTGGATGAGAGTTTCTAAAGTTTTGATTGCCAGGCCAACATCCTGAAGCGGCACCATGCCAAGGCCTACCATTCGATTAGGTTCTGTGGCTACCATTTCGGCGATGAAGCTGTTGACATAATCTCCAAAGACAGCTGCGTCCTCTGGAGGGAACCAATAAGAAAGAAGTTCGGGCATGGGTGACAAGACCTGTCGTTCAATGCCAGCTTCGTCCATCGCTTCGATACGCCGAGCAACGTTCCAACTCCGATCATCAATACTCCGAAATGCTTTGCCGGAAATCATTACATTTGCGTGACACGGCTTGGTGTGCTGTATCGATGGCCAAGCTACATTGGGGTGTCGTCCAATGTAGCTTGGAATTTCCGAAGGAACGATATGCGTGTGAACATCGATCGCACCATCTCGAGCGCAGCTCATGATTTCCCCCGCTTCATTGAATGATTTTGACTTTGCCCGGTTATAACAGAGCGGGTTTGCATCATCATTTGACTTGTTGGAGCGAAGATTCTGCAGCTTTGTTTGCTGACTTGGCTTCGACGCTGTTATTCATTAGGTCACGCCACCGGCGCCAGAAGACGCGCATTTGTTTTTCGTCAGTATTTGACGGTTCCGCTTTAAGCATGCCCTTAGAAATATCATTCCATTCCATGCCTATCTGATTTCGGTAACCGGCTTGGCACATCTCCAGCATTTCAACATCGTCAGGTGATGCGAAGCCAGCTGGACCAAGGAATTCTAAAAAGCTACGGAGCCGACGATCACGGGAAGTCGCACTTTCGCCGATCGGCGCTAGGGCCCAAGCGTTTACTTCCATTCGATCTGGGCGTATCGGGTAAAATGTGCGAACGGTAATCGCCATAATGTCGTTAATAACTAGATTTGGAAAAATAAGGGTATTGCGATCTCCATTAATGACGAGCTCCGCACGGCGCCGGCCAAGACGATCGATCACGCTCTGCGCAATCTCGGCAACCTCTTGTTTGGCTTCTTCTCCCCAACCCGGCACCCAGCGGGCGCAGGGGCGTCCCCATGGCGCGGACCCTATTGAGGAGATTACGGCATGGCCGTTGCCAAGATCGCGTACGCGGTTGAAATCATTGTCGTAGCCGTTATCATCCCCATCAGGTAGTTTGTTGTCGCGGTTTGCACCTGTAGAGCTAGCCATACGCTGCGCATTCTCTGAAGCCCCATCTCGAGATTGGACGTAATCGAGATATGTTGAATGTGTAGTGGCAGCGTGATAACCATCAGCGCTGTTTTCTTGCAGCAGTTTCCAGTTTGCGTTGACTGAGTATTCTTGGGTGCCGCCGACAATTTCCATGCCTTCCGCACCTTGTTCAGAAACTAAATCGAGTACTGACTTAGCGTCTGCCAAATAATCAACCAACGGCATCGCATTCGCATCGAAATTGATGAACACAAAACCACGATACTCGGAAACATTCGGAACCTCGGCCAAGTTAAGCTGACCGCTTTCAATTAGGCATTCAGACATTGAAGCCTTGTCAGGCACATCAATGAGCTTACCTTCGTCTGAATAGACCCAGCCGTGATAAGGGCATTGAAATGATCGGCGCCGTCCTTGTTTTTCCCAACACACTAATGCACCGCGATGCGAACAAGTGTTAAACATGACGCGTACTTTACCGGTACGATCCCGATTGAAGATTAACGGACGGCCGCCGACATCGCGCCGGACAAATGAACTGGGTTTTGGAATCTCCGACACGTGGCCGACATAGAGCCAGCAATGGTCAAAGATCACACGCCGCTCGACTTCAAGGACGTCATCGTCTGTAAATACCCGACGATGAACCTTGAAGGCGCCGCCCGCGTTATCTTCTTGGACGGCTTCACGCAACAAGTGGTGTAATTCAGATTGGCGAAGAGAAGGCGCTCGTAACATTTTAGTCTCCGATGCTTTTTTTATTATCGATGATCCTAGTTCCCAGATTTCAGGAATCGTGAAACAAGAACATTGAACTCGTCAGCTTTCTCCCATTGCGCCCAATGGCCGCAATTCGGGAAAACATGCAAAGAGGCATTCGGCATGGTTTTTAAGAAAATAAATGCAGAATCTAGCGGTACTACCCGATCTTCACGACCCCAGATAAGCAAGGTTTTATGCGTCAATTCGTGGAGAGCTTCGCGCCATACTTCCTTACTTGGATGACCCCGGCGACCCAGAGGCGGGTTAGCCATAGTTTGAGGTTGTGTCGCAGCTTTCATGCGTTCTTCCAGAAGCTCGTCTGTGATCTCTGACGGATCAAATACCAGAAGGTCAATAACTCGCCTCAATTTCTCCATCGTCGGTCCGTCACCGTCGTAAAATTTTAACATACGATTTAGGCCCTCTGTGGGCATCGGTGTGAACATTGGAAGGCCGCCACCTGTGCCCATCAGTACTAGTCGATCAACGCGCGAGGGCGCTTTTATGGCAACCTTGAGGGATGTTCCGCCACCAAGTGAATTTCCAATAAAGCTAGCCTTATCGATCTTGAGCTCATCCATAAACTCGAGAACTGAATTAGAAATTGCGTCATACAGACCGTTTTCGCCAATGGTGTTGTCTGATTTGCCATAGCCAGGAAGGTCAATGACATAGACTGTAAAATGCTCAGCTAAGACTTCGGCATTTCGGCGGTAATAGCGTATACCTGTGGCACCAGGGCCTCCACCATGTATCATGATTACGGGGTCGCCTGCACCAAATTTATAATAGTGTAACTGCGCCCCCGTTTTGCCCGTGAAGTGACTTTCTAAAGAATTTACGTCGACCACAAATGCTCTCCTGCTGTTTTGAAAAAGTAAATTTTTTCTTCGTTAGGACGGCACAATAATATAATGGTCTATCCATTGCAATAGTATATTATCAGTCCAATTTTCTGTCACCGGAGATTGAGATAAATTGCGGCATATTATCGCAGATTGATCTTTTAGCTGACAGTATTGCGCGGAATTGCTATAACCCATCTATGAATTGGCCATTTATTGGTCAGTCCATGGGATTGATAGGAGGCTGTTTCTTAAAGCACAGAAAGAAAGTCAACGTATGAGTGAAGAGCGCGCGCTAGATTTTGGTCCGATTCAGCCGAAACGAATTTTTGAGGAGATTTGCGATCGAGTTCGTGGTCAAATCGCGAATGGAAAATTG
>CALEMG010000349.1 GCA_937910835.1 uncultured Alphaproteobacteria bacterium
CCTTCTTCAAGGGTGATGGGCGGCAGATCACGGCGCTCTGGGTGCTGGGTGATATCGACGCGGTCAAGAGCCAGCTCGGCCCCGCCGCGAGTTCTAATTTCGTCTGAATGAAATAACCATGAAACTTCCGGGAACTGCAGGCTACGTGGAGACAGCGGAGCGATTGATTCCGCGCTATGAAGCGCTTGATTTTGACGAGTTGCATGCCGTCATGCTCGATCTGATGCCGCAAAAGCCGATCCGGCTGCTGGATATCGGGGCGGGCACGGGGAGAGACGCGGCCCTGTTTGCGGCCCAAGGCCATCAGGTGACCGCGGTGGAGCCGACTGATGCCTTCCGTCTCGCGGGGGAGCGTCTTCATGCTGCCCATGATATCGAGTGGATTGATGACGGCCTACCAGACCTGGCGTCACTTTCGGGGCGGACTGGCTCGTTTGATTTTGTCCTGCTCACGGGTGTCTGGATGCATTTGGAAAAAACGGAGCGAATTAAGGCTATGCCGGTGCTTGCCTCTCTTATGGCTCCGGGTGCGCGCCTCATCATGTCGCTCCGTCATGGGCCGGTGCCGGAAGGACGGCGGATGTTTGAGGTGACAGGAGAGGAGACAATTGGCCTTGCCGGTGCTGAGGGCTTGCGCCTGATCCGTGAATGCCAGACAGAGTCCATTCAGCCCGACAACCGCGCCAATGGTGTGCATTGGACGATGCTCGCCTTTCGCCGCTGAAGGTGAAATCGCTCAAAAAACAGGCGATTTTTCAGCGTCTGAAGTGGTTGGGCTAGAAACTCCTGCCGCTGCCGAGCTTGCAAGCGGCTGAGAGGAGAACGTGGAAGAAGGGACTTCCATGCCCCTTCTTTGCCGTTCGTATTTCCGCGATCCACGCGGAAACGGCTTACGGTTTGACCCGTCATTCATAAAAGGTTTTTAGAAGCTTCATTGCGATGTGCGGATTGTTGACAACTGACGGATCGGTAAAGCGATCACTCCTAAAGTCGACTAAACTCGGGATGTCTTTTAAGTCTGCATTGTTCACGGAGCGGAATCCCATAGACCAGCCGTCGAAGCTTCGGCTGTCTGCCTTTTCCTTGCAAAGAATAATGATCCCGCGATGCCGACTGTCTTTGCCAATCCGGTCGAATGTCTTTGTAATTGCCGCTTCTTCGCCTTCAAGCACCTGCATGAAGCTGCCATCCTTGTAGAGTAGCATGCCGGTCACATTATTCATTGTGTTACGTATCCGGCTTACCGTCAGGATAGCCATCAGTTCATCCGCACTCATAAGATGGCTGGCCGAACTCACGTAAACCATATAATACATCGATATCTTCCCTCCCTGTGGAGGTCTAATCCTTCTGCCAATTCTCTCTGAACGCCATTGCGGTGACGTCATCGAGGCCTTTGGTAAAGCGGTCGAACATCTCGTCGATTTCGTCTTCCGTGATGATCAAAGGCGGGCAGAGGGCTAGATTGTCGCCCGCGACAGCCCGGCTGATAACGCCAGCGTCCTGCATGGCCTGTGCCGTTTTCGCTCCCGCCTTGAACTTCGGATCGAAGGAACGCTTGGTCTTCTTGTCGGCAACCAGTTCGATCGCGCCGATCAAGCCTGTCGCCCGGACTTCGCCAACCAGCGGATGATCGGCGAGGGCTTCAAACCGCTCGACAAACCGTTTGGAGACATGGCGTACATGACCGAGGATATTCCGCTCTTCCATCAGCTCCATGGTCCGCATCCCGACAGCGGCGGGCACCGGATGGCCGGAATAGGTGAAGCCATGGGCGAAGGCACCATGTTTCTCGCTCTGCTTGACCATCCCATCAAATATATCTTGTGAGACCATGACCGCCGAGATCGGCAGATAGGCGCTGGAGAGCGCTTTCGCACAGGACAGGCTATCAGGCTGGATATCAAAGGTCTGTGACCCCCACATCTGACCTGTCCGGCCAAAGCCGCAGATCACTTCATCGGCAATCATCAGCACATCATACTTCCGAAGGACGGCTTGTATTTTTTCGAAATAGGTGGCAGGCGGAATAATCACGCCGCCCGCGCCCATGATCGGCTCAGCGATAAAGGCGGCGACCGTGTCCGGTCCTTCCTTCAGGATCAGCTTTTCCAAATCATCGGCGCAGCGGGTCGCGAATTCCTCTTCTGTCTCGCCGTCCTTGCCATAGCGGTAGTAATGCGGGCAGGAGGTGTGCAGGATATTCTTGATCGGCAGATCGAAGTCATTATGGAGCGGCGGAAGTCCGGTCAGGCTCGCTGCTGCAACCGTAACGCCGTGATAGCCCTTCTGGCGGGAGATGATTTTCTTTTTCTCCGGGCGGCCAAGGCTGTTGTTGTAATACCAGACCAGCTTGACGACGGTATCGTTTGCCTCCGATCCGGAGTTGGCAAAAAAGACTTTCGAGAAGGGCACAGGTGCGATATCGAGTAACTTCTCCGCGAGGCGGATGCCTGGCTCCGTCGATTTGCTGGCGAAGGAATGATAGAAGGGCAGCTTACGCATCTGCTCGATGGCGGCCTCGATCAGTTCTTCCTCGCCGAAGCCGAAAGACGCGCACCAAAGACCAGCCAGCCCCTCGATATATTCCTTGCCGTCTTCATCATAGACATTCACGCCCTTGCCGGTCTCGATAATCAGCGGGCCTTCGGTCAAATGGGTTGAGAGATTGGTATAGGAATGTATCAGGCTTTTCGCATCGCGGGCGGCAAGGGAATTTCCCTGAAGTAAGCTGGGGCTGCTCATTGCAATATCCTCGATTAGGAAATGGGATCGTTCTTATATTTGTAGAGCGAATATCGAGCCGCTGTCAAAGACCGTTTATAACTATCTTGCCTGACTTCCCGCTCTATGGCTTAATAGGCGAAATAATCGGGGAAGTGGTCGTATGAGTGAGTATTTTACCTATGCCGGCGCCGACGGGCAGGCAATCCATATATACCGTTGGATTGGGGAGAAAAAACCAAAGGCGATTGTGCAGATCGCGCATGGTATGGCGGAACATGGTGCTCGCTATGAACGGCTTGCTCAAGCTTTGAATGAATTCGGCTATATCGTCTATGCGAATGACCATCGCGGCCATGGCCAAACGATTGCGGAAGGGGAAATTCCGGGCCATATGGGGGATGACGACGGCTGGAACAAGGCAGTCGAGGATCTCTATCTGCTTAACCGGGAAATTGCGGTGGAGCACCCGGGCTTGCCGATCCTGATGCTCGGTCATTCGATGGGCTCCTTCATGGCGCAGCAGTATATGGCGCAGCATGGCGAGACGATTGCCGGTGTCGCGCTTTCCGCCACTAACGGCCCGCCCGGTGTCCTTGGCCGGATAGCCCAGCTTGTTATCCGTTTTGAAAAGCTGCGCTTCGGCGCCAAGGGGCACAGCCCCTTGATTATGGGGATGACCTTCAAGACGTTTAACAAGCAGTTTGCGCCTAACCGGACGGAGTTTGACTGGCTCTCGCGGGACGAGGCGGAGGTGGATAAATATGTCGCCGATCCGCTCTGTGGTTATGAATGCTCGATCGCTACCTGGCGCGGGCTTCTCGATGCGCTGACGAAAGTTGCGAGCCCGTCTGCGTTGAAAAAGATGAACAAGCAGATGCCGATATTCGTCTTCAACGGTAGCGAAGATCCCGTGGGCGAGAACACGAAGGGTGTGAAACGGCTCCTCGCGGCCTATCACCGGCATGGCTTCACGCGGGTCACCCATAAATTCTATGTTGGCGGGCGGCACGAGATGCTGAACGAGACCAATCGCGATGAGGTCACGACCGATATTATTGCCTGGGTCAATAACGTAATTAGCTAATCGGAGCGCGTTGCGTCGGGCTTGACAGCTCTCTGTTGATGCCATAAAGTTTTCCCGCTCTCTATCATCTATGAATATCAACATGAGCGGACAGGCAGAGGGGCGTTATACCCTTATCGGCGGCAACGCTTCCCCTTATTCTCTGAAAATGCGCGCTCATATGCATTACCGGAGGCTGCCCTACAATTGGATCCTCCGCACGGTAGAGAATGATCATCTGTTGGAGGGATTGCGCCCGGTTCTTGTGCCGGTGCTGAAACTGCCGGAGGATGGCAGCCTGCATCTCGACAGCACAAAGCTCATCTATCTGTTGGAGGAACGGCACCCGGACGACCGCTCGGTCATTCCCGTCGATTCCGCCCATGCTTTCCTTGCTCATCTGGTCGAGGATATGGCTGATGAATGGGTTACCAAGATGATGTTCCATTACCGCTGGGCCTATGACGCGGATATTCACTATGCCGCGCGC
Organism: uncultured Alphaproteobacteria bacterium; assembly: GCA_937910835.1. Classification (GTDB taxonomy): domain Bacteria; phylum Pseudomonadota; class Alphaproteobacteria; order Sneathiellales; family Sneathiellaceae; genus Sneathiella. The sequence goes on from CALEMG010000349.1 coordinate 4,281, forward strand.
TGGATTGCTGATGACCGTTCCCCCGGCGATACGGAGGAACAGCGGGAGAAATTTGCTCAGTTCTTTACCGACCGGCAGATTGGCCGGATGCCGCTCGTTGGCTGCACGCCGGAAAACGCCCCGATTATCGAGGCGGGCTTCCATCATATTCTGGCGCTTTTGCATGCCGATGTTGGCCAGTATAAATACCTCTTCGGGACGCGGCCCTCTATCGCCGATTTCGGACTCTATGGGCAGCTCCGGACGCTGTCCATCGATCCGACGCCGATGTCTATCATGCGCGATGAAGCGCAGCGGGCAGAAAGCTGGCTCAGGCAGCTCGATGATGCCTCAGGCATTGAGGGGGATTGGTTCGCCGTCGGAGAGTTGCCGCCAATGACGAAGGCGCTGATCACCTATAGTGCGGAGGTTTATCTTCCCTTCCTTGCGGCCAATGCGGCGGCGATCGAGAAAGGGAAGGAGACATTCTCTGTCGAACTTGATGGTAAGCCCTATTCGCAGGGTGTCTTCAAATATCAGGTGAAATGTCTGGATGAGTTGAAAGCGCGCTATAAAGCGCTCCCCGAGGAGGCCAAGTCTGTTGTTGATGACCTGATCGGGGAGGCGGGGATTAAAATCCTGAGCTGATCCCTAGACGGAGAAGCCGCCAAGCTTGGTTTCCAGATATTCCATGATCCCTTCTTTGGCGCCTTCACGCCCGAGGCCGCTGTCCTTCATTCCGCCGAAGGGGGCGGCGGCACTGGTTGGGTTGATGTCGTTGATGCCAATGATCCCGAACCGTAAGCCTTCAAACATCCGCATGGCGCGGGAGATATCGCGGGTATAGACATAGGCCGCAAGGCCATATTCGGTATCGTTCGCCTTTTCCAGCACTTCCGCCTCATTCTCGAACCGGATGACCGGCGCGACGGGACCAAAGGTTTCCTCCCGATAGATCAGCATGTCTTCCGTCACATTGGCGAGCACGGTCGGGGCGTAGAAATAACCCTTGTCGAGCCCGTTGGATTTGATAGGTACGCCGCCGGTGACCAGCTCTGCGCCCTTGGAAATGGCATCCTGCACCTGCCGCTCCACCTTGTCGATGGCCGCCTGATTGACAAGTGGGCCGATGGCAACGCCATCCTCAAACCCGCTGCCGGCTTTCATCTTGGAGACGCGCTCCTCGAATGTGGCGACAAACTGATCATAAGAGCCGTTCTGCACAAAGAAGCGGTTCGGGCTAATGCAGGCCTGCCCGGTGTTAAGGAATTTGACGAGGGAGCCGCCTTTGGCCGCATGGGCCGGGTCCACATCCTCGAACACGACGAAGGGAGCATGGCCGCCAAGCTCCGCCGAGACGCGCTTCATATTGGCGCTGGCCTGCCCGGCCAGCATCTTGCCCACATTGGTGGAGCCGGTGAAGGTGAGCTTGCGGACTGACGGATGGCTGGTGAACACTTCGCCGACGGGTTTCGGATCCGCCGCCGTGACCATATTGACGACCCCCGGCGGAATGCCGGCTGCCTCGAATATCTCGAACATCGCAATGGCGCAGAGCGGGGTGGCTTCGGCGGGCTTCAACACGACCGTGCAACCGGCAGCGAGGGCCGGGCCGACTTTTCGCGTGATCATCGAGATCGGGTAATTCCAGGGAGTGACCGCTGCAACTACGCCTACCGGCTGGTGAAGGACCATGAAGCGCTGATCCCCGCGGGCGGAGGGAAGGATTTCACCATTCACGCGCTTCGCCTCCTCCGCATACCAGAGGAGGAAGTCCGCGCCATACTGCACTTCATTTCGGGCGGCTTTGAGCGGCTTGCCCTGTTCTTCGGTCATAATGCGCGCGAGATCCTCTTTGCGCTCGACCATGATCTGATAGGCTTTATAGAGATAGGCGGAACGCTGATAGGCGGTGGTGCCGGACCAGTCACGGAAGGCAACATCCGCAGCCTCGATCGCGCGGGTGGCCTCCAAAGCGCCGCCATCGGCAACCTGTTTGATGACATCTCCCGTCGCCGGATTGAGAACGTCGAAGCTGTTACCGCTGTCGGCGGTGACCCATTTTCCGTCAATATACATATTCTTTGAAACCTTTCGCGTCGGCGGGAAGTTCATATTCTTGATTTTTGCGCAGTCTACTGATTTATCCACGCCAGTAAAGCTTATCAATCCGCCGCATCTGCCGCCTGACCTGCAAGGCGCGCCTGCTCCTTTTCTTTGATCATCCGGGAGGTGAGGCGGGAGCCATCCTCGCTCCAACCGGGCGGACCGAAGACATACATGAAGGCGGCCTTAAGGCTCTTCGCGTGGACAGTATCTGATATAATTCCAGCCCATTCGTGAAAGGCGATGATCAATGGGTTGAAGCTCGCGATCTGCTTGACGATGCCATAGCGGCAGGGCTCGGCCTTGTCCTCCGGCACGAAGCTGCCGAACAGCTTATCCCAGATAATGAAAATCCCGGCATAATTGGCGTCCAGATATTTGGGGTTGGTCGCGTGATGCACCCGGTGGTGCGACGGGGTGTTCATTACCGCTTCAAACGGCTTCCACATCTTATCAATCGCCTCGGTATGGATCCAGAACTGATAGACGAGGCTGATCCCTTTCTGGAAGACGATGAGGGCAAGTGGAAACCCGATAAAAGAGAGGACTAGCCAGAGTATCCAGGTGCCAGCGAAACCGCCCGTCCAGGTCTGTCGCAGGGCGGTTGTCAGGTTGTAATATTGTGAGGAATGATGGTTGATATGCGCCGCCCACCAGATGCGGTGTTCATGGCTGAGGCGATGGAACCAGTAGTAGACGAAATCCTCCGCGAACAGGATCAAGACAAACGCCCACCAGTGATAGCCGATATCGAACAAGCGAAACTGATAGACCCAGAGTGAGGCCGCGCCAACAATCCCGAAATTCACCAGCCCGATGGCGAAATTGCCAAGTCCCATAAAGAGAGATGCGGCGCTGTCCCGCATCTCATAGTTCGACTTTTTCGGTGCAAAACGACCGATGACCGCCTCAATCAGGATCAGAAGGACAAAGGCCGGAATAGCAAAAGTGACCGGATCAGGCAGTTGCATTTGTTTCTCCGTTCAGATAACTCCGCACCGTCGCGAGGTCCTTATCCTCGACCGTGAATTTTACGGGCGGAAAGGCGAATCCTTGGCGCGGGACATAGAGCAATGTTTCCTCGGTCCGCCAGACGCAGTCCGAAAGCATGTCCGTTCCCAACATCTGCAAGACCAGCTTGTTGCCGAAACCTCGGATGAGCCCAATTCCCTTGCCATTCTGCCAGTGAACAAGCGCGTACCGCCTGTCTTCACTGATGACGGAACTTGCGATTTTCTCGCCCGGTTCCTGTTCGGCGAGGAATTGCTCCAAAGTTTCGGGTGTCAATTCTGCATCCCTCCGGCCCGCCAACAGCCGGATGACGATGATTAGTAGCAACACCGCGCCCGCTGCCGCAGGCAAGAGTATCAGCGGATCGATGGCCATTCCCGAAAGCCTCTTGATTCGTTGTTTTCCGCGCTATTGTTACAAAAAATCTGCGATAAAGACAAAATTGTCGCTTCTTTATGGTCGCGATGCCCCGCTGCCCCTGCGTAAAGCTAATTCAGATATATGAAAATCCGGCGAATCTCAAAGGGTCTTTACCTCGGGCGAGTGCAGTTTTATGCTGCCGCTAACTCTCTAACAAATAACTAACATGGGATATACTTAATGCTAGGTCTTATTCAGGATCGGCCGCTGCTGATTTCTTCTTTAATCGAATATTCGGGTCTTAATCATGGCGACGTGGAAATTGTGTCGCGCTCGGTCGAGGGGCCAATCCACCGCACCAATTACCGCAATGTAAATCTTCGGGCGAAAAAGCTGGCGCAGGCACTTGGGAAGCTCGGCGTAGAGCTTGGTGACCGGATCGGCACGATTGCCTGGAATGGTTATCGCCATATGGAGATTTACTTCGGTGTGTCCGGTATGGGGGCCGTCTGCCACACGATTAATCCGCGGCTATTTCCCGAGCAGATCGCCTATATCGTCAATCACGCCGAAGATAAATACATCTTTGTTGATTTGACCTTTGTACCGCTGATCGAGGCGCTGAAAGAACATCTTCAGAATGTGAAAGGCTTTATCGTGATGACCGATGAGGCCCATATGCCCGAGAGCGATCTCGATAACCTGCTCTGCTATGAGACGCTGGTCGAGGCGGAAGATGGCGATTACGCCTGGCCGCAATTTGATGAGATGACGGCCTGCTCGCTTTGCTATACCTCGGGCACAACAGGTAATCCTAAGGGCGTACTCTATGCTAACCGCTCGACAGTGCTGCATAGCTTCTGCGTCTGTACCAATGACGGCCTTGGCGTCAGCAATCGGGACAGTATCCTCGCCGTGGTGCCGATGTTCCACGCCAACGCCTGGGGCTTGCCATATGCCGCCGCTATGTGTGGTGCGAAAATGGTGATGCCAGGCGCGGCCATGGACGGGCCCTCACTTTATGAACTGATGGAAGCCGAGGAGGTCACGCTCGCCGCCGGGGTGCCGACAATCTGGATGATGTTGCTTGGCCATGTGAAGGAGAACAACCTTAAATTCTCGACCATGAAGCGGACGGTGATCGGCGGTTCCGCTGCGCCGCGTTCGATGATTGAGACCTTTGTCGACGGCCATGGGGTCGAGGTGATCCATGCCTGGGGCATGACGGAAACCAGCCCGCTTGGCACCACGGGCAACCTTCTTAAAAAGCATGAAAATCTTTCCGAGAAGGAAAGAACCGATATCCGCGTCAAGCAGGGCCGGGTCGTCTTTGGGGTTGAACTTAAAATCACTGGAGATGATGGCGAGGAACTTCCACGCGATGGCGTCGCTTTCGGCGATTTGAAAGTGCGCGGTCCTTGGATCACCAGTGGTTATTTCAAGGGGGAGGGCGGCGATGTCCTCGATGAAGATGGGTGGTTCACCACCGGTGACGTCGGCACCATCGATCCGGATGGCTATATGCAGATCACAGACCGTTCGAAAGATGTGATCAAGTCTGGTGGTGAGTGGATTTCCTCCATCGATGTCGAGAATGAGGCGCTCGGCTGCCCCGGTATCGTCGAGGCCGCCGTGATTGCCATCCCTCATCCGAAATGGGACGAACGGCCACTGGTCATCGCGGTGAAGGAGAAGGACCATTCCGTGACCCGCGACGATGTCATCAAACATCTGGAAAGCACGCTCGCCAAATGGCAGCTCCCCGATGATGTGGTTTTCGTCGACGAGCTTCCCCATACGGCGACCGGCAAACTCCTCAAAACCAAGCTCCGCGAGGATTTCAAGGACTATACACTGACAACGGCGTAAGGGTCTGGCAATAGTACGCAAAAGCCGGGCTAAAACCCGGCTTTTGCACTTTCTGGAACGATCAGTCTTGTATTCGATGGTAAATGCAATACTTGTTTCAGGAACCATATATAACAGGGAAAGACATGTCTTCAATGAACAAGCAATATCGCCTCGCCGCACGTCCCGTTGGCGTGCCGAAGGACAGTGACTGGGAATTTACCACGGAAGAGCTTCCGGAAATCGGCGCCGATGAGGTGCTGGTGAAAATTCATTATGCCTCTCTCGATCCGGCCATGCGCGGCTGGATGAACGAAGGGCGGTCCTACATTCCGCCGGTCAAGATCGGTGAGGTCATGCGTGCCGGCACAGTGGGCGAGGTGATCGCCTCCAACAGCGCGGATTTTAAAGCTGGCGATTTCGTGAGCGGTACCCTCGGTATTCAGCAATATGGCAAGGCTCTGGCGAAGGACCTGACCAAGATTGATCCCAAGCTTGCGCCGATTGAGACCTATCTCGGAGGTCTCGGCATGCCGGGTCTGACAGCCTATTTTGGTTTGCTTGACGTTGGCGCGGTGAAGGAAGGGGATACTGTGCTTGTCTCCGGCGCGGCCGGGGCGGTCGGCTCTCTCGTCGGACAGATCGCGAAGATCAAGGGCGCTCGTGCCGTCGGCATCGCGGGCGGGGCGGAGAAATGCGCCTATGTGGTCGATGAGCTTGGCTTTGATGCTTGTCTTGATTACAAATCGGACAGCTTCATGCAGGATCTGAAGGAACCGCTCAAGAATGGCGTCGATGTTTATTTTGATAATGTCGGTGGGGAGATCCTGGATATTGCGCTCGCGCGCATCAACCGTCATGCCCGCATCGTGATTTGCGGCGCGATCTCGCAATATAACAATACGACGCCGATGCGCGGGCCACAGAATTACATCAACCTTCTGGTGCACCATGCCCGTATGGAAGGCTTCGTTGTCTTTGACTATATTAAGCGCTATGGTGAGGGCGTGAAGGAGCTGGCAACTTGGTACTCCCAAGGCAAGCTCAAATTCCGCACGCAAACCGAGACGGGGATCGAGAATTTCCCGGATGTCCTCCTGAAGCTGTTCAAGGGAGAGAATACGGGCAAGCTAGTCTTGAAAGTTCTAGACGACTGACAGATAAGCGATTTCCACGTATGATAGAGGCGTCGCCGATTTACGGTGGCGCTTTTTCTCTGTATTCTATTCCAGTTGAGTTCAGTGTGGGAAGGGATCGTCGATGGAGTCGTTAGCGTCACTTGAAATAATACTCATTTTTGTCTCCTTTCTCTTTCTTGTTGGATGTTTACTGACCCCCATTGCTGACAGTCTGGGAGCACCTTTCCTGCTCCTTTTTCTATTCTTCGGAATGATAATGGGGGAGGATGGCATTGGCGGAGTTAGTTTTGATGACTTCGGCCTTGCTTATAATATCGGATCCATTGCACTGGCGCTGATCCTCTTTTCCGGCGGCCTGGATACCACGCGTAATACTTTTAGAAAGGCTGGCGCGCCATCCATTGTGCTGGCTGTTCTCGGTGTCGTTGCCACGGCAGTTATCGTCGGCGTATTAATCCATTTCTTGTTTGGCCTTCCGCTGGCCTTAAGTCTGCTGCTGGGTGCGGTTGTGGGATCCACTGACGCGGCGGCGACATTTCTCCTGCTGCGTCAGCGCGATGTTCAGCTCAAAGACGGGCTTGGAGAGACGCTGATGGTGGAGGCGGGGATCAATGCCCCGGTGGCCATCTTCCTGACCATCACCATGGTTGAGATTGTCGATAAGAACCTCTCAATGGACGCGGCAACCTTCGTCACCTTTTTGCCGGAGCTTGGGCGCCAGCTTGGCTTTGGGTTGGTGACTGGGATCGTGGGCGGTTTTATTGCAGCGTTTCTGATTAACCGGGTGAAAATGCCCGTCAGCCTTTTTGCGCCGTTTTCCATGGCCTCCGCACTTCTAATTTTTAGTTTTACCGCGATGAGCGGAGGTAGCGGTTTTCTTGCGGTCTTTGTCGCGGGCGCGATCCTGCGTGATCGCATGACCCACCAGACCGAACGGGTCAGCCAGTTCCATGACGGCCTTTCCTGGATCAGCCAGATCGTGCTGTTTCTGATGCTCGGACTACTGGTTGCACCGAAGGAATTGCTCGAACATATCCCGCTTGGCCTTGGGGTGGCGGGCGTGCTGATTTTTATCGCCCGGCCGCTGGCGACAACGCTCTCGCTGACGCCGTTCCGCATTGGGTGGCGGCAACAGGCGTTTGTCGGCTGGGTGGGTCTGCGCGGCGCGGTACCGATCTTCCTTGCAATCATCCCGGTGATCAGCCCGGGGCCAGTGACTCGCAGTTTTTTCGATGTTGTTTTTGTTGTGGTCATTGCCTCTCTTTTCCTTCAGGGCTGGACCATTTCTCTGGCGGCCCGGCTACTCGGGCTGACTGCCGATCCGGAGGAGGGGCCGGAGCTGCCACTCTCCAAAGGCGAGGATTGATTTTTCCCCTCAAAGGCCTTATTTAAGGGCCAGCCAGCAGCGCCGGAATTTCTGCCCTGCGGGCTATTTTTTTAGAGTGCCTCCGGCTCCGCGCTGCGCGGACGGAGATCAGGACATATCATGACGATACTGGAAGATCGGGTCGCCAACCGGCGGACCTTCGCGATTATTGCCCATCCGGATGCGGGCAAGACGACTCTGACGGAGAAGCTGCTGTTGTTCGGTGGCGCCATTCAGCTTGCCGGGGCGGTGAAGACGCGCGGCGAACAGCGGCGTGCGCGCTCCGACTGGATGAAGGTGGAACGAGAGCGCGGTATTTCCGTTGCTTCCTCTGTCATGACGTTTGATTATCGTGAGAAGACCTTCAACTTGCTTGACACTCCGGGCCATGAGGATTTCAGCGAGGATACCTACCGCACGCTGACGGCGGTCGATAGCGCTGTGATGGTGCTCGACGGCGCGAAGGGTATCGAAAGCCAGACCCGCAAATTGTTCGAAGTCTGCCGTCTGCGCGATATGCCGATTACCACTTTCATCAATAAGTTCGACCGGGAGGCGCTGGACCCGTTCGACCTGTTGGATGATATCGAACAGACGCTGGCGCTCGACGTCGTTCCGGCAAGCTGGCCGATTGGCATGGGCCGTAATTTCCTTGGCTGTTATGACCTCTTCAACGACCGGTTGGTATTGGTCTCGAAAGGGAAGGGTAACCACCTCGATGAGGGAGTCACCTGTGACGGGCTGGACGACCCGAAACTGGATGAGCTGTTACCCGCCGATGCGGTGCAGAAACTCCGTGAGGATGTGGAAATGGTACGCGGCCTCTGCCCGGAGTTCGATATGCAGGCCTTTCTTGAGGGCACGATGACCCCGGTCTATTTCGGCAGTGCGATCAATAATTTCGGCGTGGAAACCCTGCTGAACGGCTTGACCGAAGCGGCGCCGAGCCCACGCGCAGCCCCGTCGGCGGGACGGGAGATTTCCCCGCTTGAAAGCAAGGTCAGCGGCTTTATCTTCAAGATCCAGGCGAATATGGATCCCAAGCATCGTGACCGTATTGCCTTCATGCGGCTTGTTTCGGGGCATTTCAAGCGCGGCGCGAAACTGAAGCATATCCGGAGCGAGAAGACGCTTAATATCCATAATCCGGTATTGTTCCTCGCGCAGGATCGGGAATTGGCGGAGGAGGCCTGGCCCGGCGATATTATTGGCATCCCCAACCATGGCAACCTCCGTATCGGTGATGCGTTGACCGAGGGAGAGGAAATCCGTTTTACCGGCATTCCGAGTTTTGCACCGGAACTTCTGCAGAAAGTGCGCCCCGTCGATCCGATGCGGGCAAAGCATCTCGGCCGCGCGCTTATCCAACTTGCCGAGGAAGGCGCGGCGCGGACCTTCAAGACGCGGATGGGGTCGGACTGGGTGGTCGGCGTGGTTGGCGCACTGCAGTTTGAAGTGCTGGCGGATCGTATTCGCACAGAATATGATATCCCGGTTAATTTTGAACAGACCGAGCTTTACACCGCTCGCTGGGTGGAATGCGACGATGCGCGGGAGATGAAGAAATTCCTCGATGCCAACCAGGCCTCTCTCGCGGAAGATCATGACGACGCACCGGTATTCCTCGCGCGGAATAGCTGGCATCTGGAGCGTGCGGAAAAAGACTGGCCGAAGATTAAATTCCTGAAGACGAAAGAACAGTCCGCCTGAAGCGCGGAAGCGAAGGAGAAACCTTATGCCCTCATTTGATATTGTCTCGAAAACTGAAATGGCGGAAGTCGATAACGCGCTGAATAATATACGACGCGAGATTGAGACCCGCTATGACTTTAAGGGGAGTAACTGTTCGATTGATCGCGCGGAGCAGGCGATCACCATCCATGCGGATGACGATCTAAAGCTGAAACAGATGCATGAGTTGCTGGCGACACATTTAACCCGCCGGAAAGGCGATGCCGGGGTGCTGGACTATCAATCGCCTGAGATATCCGCCGGTCAAAGCGTTCGGCAGGTGGTGATCGTTCGTGAGGGGATTGACAAGGACCTTGCGAAAAAGCTGGTGAAGGAGATCAAGGGCTCCAAGGTCAAGGTTCAGGTCGCCATTCAGGGCGATGAGCTGCGCGTGACCGGAAAGAAACGCGACGATCTGCAGGCGACCATCGCCTTTTGCAAGGGACTGAAGCAGGAGCTACCCTTGCAATATGTGAATTTCCGCGACTGAGGCGCTACGGCATAGGCCCGAAGGTCCGGTGGGTTATCTTCGGCGATGGCAATCTCGCCATATTTATTTGGCTCCCGATCCCGGCCACCGAGCTGCCCGTAGATGCTTTGTAGATTGTCCGTATTGCCGACCCACATCACCGTCTTGCCGGGATTTTCCATGATCAGTCGTTCGGCGACATTGCTGACATCGATCACTTTGAGTTCGATCCCGCGCTGTTCGATCAACGGCACCACTGTATCAAGATTGCGCTTCTTGTCGGGGCTGTAGATCACATCGATATCAAGATCGGCGACGGCGGCGGGCAGGGCTTCTGCCCGGGCTTTGCCTTTTTCATTGAGCTCGGTATGAAACGGGGTCCGGTCCGCATGACGGAGGAGAATGACCGTCGTTGTCGTGCCCGGTGGAGAATTGTAAGTGCTGCAGGCCGCAAGCAGTCCGAAACTGACGGCGATCAGGCCGAGAGTGACGATTCTACGTCCGATGCTCATAACTTCCCCCTTAACTCAATTCTAACTGAGGCTATAGTCCGAGGTCTCAGACGGCGTTCCCTCGGTCTTGACCTCCCCCTCATTCACCATATGCAGGATATGCGCATAGACTGAACGAGCAGCGGCGGGATGCAGGTTTACAGGCACATCCACATACATTCTTTTTACCATGTCGGGAATGGCCATCGGACCGTTTCTCAGGCATTTGCGGATCTGGTCCATGCGTTCCTGACGGTGGGCGATCAGTGCCTCAACAAACGTCTTCGTCTCAGTGATCGCGGGGCCGTGGGTCGGCCAGTAAGTGTCATAATCAAAGCCCAGTAGTTTATCGAGACTTTGCATATACTCGCTCATATTGCCGTCGGGCGGAGAGACGACCGTGGTCGACCAGCCCATCACGTGATCGCCGGTAAAGAGGGTTTTCTCATCCCTCAGACCAAAGCACGCATGATTTGAAAGATGCCCCGGCGTATGGACGACATCGACGGTCCAGCCATTACCAAGGATAACATCGTTATCCTCCAGCTTTACGTCAGGTGCGAACGCCATGTCGCCGCCTTCTTCCATGCCCGATTCCAACTTGCCACCGCCATGGGGACCAAAGCCGTATGTCTTCGCACCGGTCAACTGTTTTAAAGGTTCAGCTGCGGGAGAGTGATCGCGATGGGTATGGGTGATCAGGATATGGGTGACCATCTCCCCCTTCAGCGCCGTCATCAATGCGCCGACATGCGCCCCGTCGAGTGGGCCCGGATCAATGACCGCGACTTCGCCGCGCCCGATGATATAGGTGCCGGTGCCGTGAAAGGTAAAGGCGCTCGGGTTCTTGGCAACCACCCGGCGGATCAGCGGGCTGAGTTCATCTGCCACGCCATATTCAAACTCCAAGTCTCTTCTGAACGGGACTTTAACTGCCATGATCCTGCTTTCCGGTTTTCGGTGATTGTAACCAATCGAGCCGGAGCGGCAACAGGAAGTTTTGTCAAATGGGTATGGATTTATTACTGACTTAAGGAATTGATCAGTCTGAACGATTGGGACGGCTTATTTGCAATGCCCTGAATTCTGAAGAGAATAAAGTTTTTTGCCTTGTCCATACAATGTGTTGTCATTGAATCAAGCTCGATATCTTTCGTATGGGCGACCGCTTGGCTCAGCTTGACGATGTTGAGATAAGCGGATTCGCTGGTGACGGAGACGCTTACGATCCGTCGTATGCCTGCTTTCAGAGTAATATCACTCAGAATCAGCATGTCGTCGTAGGAGAATTCATCCTCATACCCACGCCGATTATCAAGTATCGCAAAATAGCTGGAGGAGGGATTGCCTTGAAGCGTCTGCCGATAGACCGGGATGCGATGCTCGCGGCTGATCGGCCCCGTTGCTGTCATGAAATTAACATGTTCGACATAACATTCCAGCGTCTCATAGCTGATATTCGCGAATGCTCCTGAGGAGATTTTGCGTCCTTGCATCTGGCTTCCCGTATTAGAAAATGAACATATATTTAATACTGACAGTTACTAATACTTCGTGAACAAATACGCTCACATTATCATTATATCATATATTTTATTTAATTGTAATTCGATATTTATATATTAGATGTCTATCTATATTTATTATAATAGTCGCATTACATAAATCTATGTAAGTATAGGATGGAAATATTTTCTATTATTAGGTGAATAATTGCCACTTAGGGCTTCCGGGCCGCCAGATCATGCCAATACT
>CALEMG010000350.1 GCA_937910835.1 uncultured Alphaproteobacteria bacterium
GTTGGCGGCTTCCAGGCGGAACTTGGGGAGAATAGCTTCGCTGTAATCGAAAAATGGGAGAGTATGGATGCCTTAATGGCACATGCGGTTTCTGATCATATGAAAGCTTACGGCGCAAAAACCAAGGATTTGCTAGACAGCCGGACCATCCATATTCTGAAATCTGCCTAATTAAAGATCAGATAGTCAGAACGCTCATCAGGGTGATAGGAGGAACGCGTCAATTGAAACGCCGCGTTTCTCCCTCAAAAACATTAAAACCCGATATGCAATCCACCATCAATGGATAAATGCTGGCCAGTGACATAGCTCGATGCGTCAGTAAGCAGGAAACAAACACCTTTTGCGACTTCCTCGGGCGCCGCGAATCTCTCCAATACGACTTGCGCCATATAGGTATCACGGAACTTGTCGGACCGGATCGTTTCCGTCATTTCTGTCTCGACAACACCAAAGCATGCGCTATTCACTCGGATGCCATATCGACCCCATTCCTTCGCTGCACTCATAGTGATACCGAGAACGCCTGATTTTGCTGCGCCGTAGTTGATCTGACCGACGGTTCCCCGCCGGCCCGCAACGGACGAAATATTGACAATCGCGCCGGGATCTTTGTCGCCATCCTTCACCCGTTCAATCATATGTCGGCCGACCGCTTGAAGGCAGTAGAACACACCGCTGAGATTGACATCGATCACTTGCTGCCAAGTCTCGACAGGCATTTTATTGATCATTGCCGCACGAACGATACCGGCATTATTAATCAGGCCGTGAACCGCCCCACAGGATGCAACGGACTTCGCGACCATGTCCTGTACAAAGCCGGGATCGGCAACACTACCGACATACATTTCCGCATTATCAGACCCAAGCTTTTCAGCAACAGCCTGGAGCTTGTCCTCCTGTAGATCGACAAGGATAGCGCGGCCGCCAAGATTGACAATCATCTCCGCCGCGGCTTCCCCAACTCCTTGTCCGGCCCCTGTGACAATAATATTACGCCCCTCAAGCGACATCGGATTAAACATGATTTACCTCATTAATTATTGTTTGGTTTTAATTTCAGGCGGGCTCGAACATTGGTACGGGTGGACCGTCACCCTCTGTCTCAACGAAGCACACCTTTACTTCCTGACCAATTTCCAGAGCATCGAAATCGCAGTTGACGATATTGGTCATCATGCAGATATCCGTCCCCGCGAGGGTGACATAAGCGATCGCGTAAGGGATCGGCGCGGCGCGAAATACGCTGTAGGAATAAATATGCGCCCGGCCATCACTTTCCTTGAAGTGAGTATCTTCACTTCCGCAGTGCGGGCAAAGGGAACGTGGATAATAATGCGGCGCCTCGCAGGAGCGGCAGTATTTAACAAGCAGTTTGCCGTCGCGAATACCGTCCCAAAAGGGGCGTGTTTCTTCTTCGATATGCGGAGCGGGTATGGTTCTTTGTTCTGTCATTGTTATACCCTTTCCAGAATTATTGTGCCTGCGGCATGTCTCGTTCCAAGCGAACCGCCTGTACCATGGGCAACAGCAAGATCACAGTTCGCGACCTGAACGGCCGGATGCGCCTCTCCTCTAAGCTGGCGCACGGCTTCAATTACTTTCGTCATGCCGCCTCTGTTGGCGGGATGGTTATTGCAAAGCCCGCCGCCGTCCGTATTAAAGGGGAGCTTTCCGACACCGGAGATGAGATTGCCATCGGCGACAAATTTGCCACCCTCTCCTTTGGCGCAAAACCCGAGATCCTCAAGCTGCATTAGAACCGTAATGGTGAAACTGTCATAAATTGATGCATATTTAATATCGGAAGGCTTGACGCCTGCCTCGGCAAATGCCGCAGGTCCCGAAAACACCCGGCTGAGTAAGTAAGATCAACCCGTCCGCCCATCTGATGCTTGGGCGCTTCACCCGCGCCGATAATCCGCACCTTCGGTCGGTTGAGTTCCGATGCCACTTCAGGCGCCACCACAACCAATGCCCCGCCACCATCACTGATCACGCAGCAATCAAGGCGATGCAGCGGATCGGCGATCATCGGGGAATTCACAACTTCATCGACCGTCACTACCTTCTGTAACATGGCGTTCGGGTTATGCTGCGCATGGTGAGAGGCCGCGACCTTGATCCATGCAAGTTGCTCACTTGTCGTCCCGAATTCATGCATATGACGCTGGGCGCACATTGCATAATAATTGACAACTGTCGGCGCAAACGGCAACTCAAATGCGACATCGGGAGAGTCGATCCCGTAATTGCGCGGCTTGGTGCCCGTTGCCTCCCCAGAGGATCGAGGTTTGCCCGCGAGAGTGATCAGCGCGACCTTACATTTGCCCTCGGCAATCGCCTGCGCCGCATGGGCAACATGGATCACATAGGATGATCCGCCGGTTTCCGTGGTATCGATATGGCGCAGCTTCAGACCCATGTAATCGATCATGGAAAGCCCGCCTAAGCCCGGGGCGTCACCGGCGCAAAAATAGCCGTCGACATCGTCCTTCGTGAGGCCGGCATCTTCGAGCGCCCCTTTGGCAACCTCGGCATGGAGTTGTGCGAGTGATTTATCGGCAGCCTTTCGCGTCGGATGCTCATATGCTCCAACGATATAGGCTTTCCCTTTTATGGTCATGAGAAAGGTACCTTATTGTTATTATTATCCATGCATTTACGGCATGTTTCAGACTACAACCGTAGCAAAGCCTATACGGACATTCAACGATATAATTGGGCGGGCTGGGGAAGGATACAGCGAAAATAAAAAACCGGAGGAGACTTGGTCTCTACTCCGGCTTTATGTTGGTGGCTCCTCCCAGACTCGAACTGGGGACACATGGATTATGATTCCACCGCTCTAACCAACTGAGCTAAGGAGCCACAGAGCAGGCGCCTAATCCGCGCAAACAAGCGAATGGCAGGCGCTTTGAAGCCCGGTTTTTAGGGTTTTTACAATGTCCTGTCAAGCAAGGAAATGACAATAGTCAGGCCAATCGGCGCCGAATGTCAGCGATTTTGACTGGCGCTTCCGTTCCGGCAATCCAACCCCCACCAAGAAGCCGATCACCGTCATACATGACACAGGCCTGACCGGCGGAAACGCCCGGTTCCTCTTTTGCAAGATGAACCTCCGCCCAGCCATCCGGCGCGCCGAAAACGGTCGCTGCCATTGGCTCCTGCGTTGAACGGACCTTGACCATCACTTCCGTGCCGTTTTCTCCAAGCGGCTCATCGCCGATCCAGTTCATTTCCCGCAAGGTGAGTTTGGAAACCAGCAGCGCCTCAGTCGGCCCCACGATAATTCTATTCCGGCCGGGATCAATCCGCACGACATAGAGCGGATTTCCCGTTGCAATACCGAGGCCACGGCGCTGGCCAATTGTGTAGTTGATGATCCCTGTATGCTGACCCAGTATATTGCCCTCAAGATCGACAATATCGCCCGGCACGGCAGAGCCCGGCCGCATCCGCTCAATAACTTTTGCGTAGTTGCCGTTCGGAACGAAGCAGATATCCTGACTTTCCGGCTTCGCCGCGACCGCCAGATTATATTTATCGGCAAGCGCCCGCGTTTCTTCTTTCGTCAGGTCGCCGAGAGGGAAGCGGAGATAGTCCGCCTGCTCCTGGGTGGTCGCGAACAGGAAGTAACTCTGGTCCTTGATCGCATTACGGCCACGAAACAGCAGCGCCTTGCCGCCTTTCTCATCGCGGCGAAGGTAATGCCCAGTCGCCAACGCAACGGCGCTCAGATCTTTTGCTGTTTCCAGCAGATCCCGGAATTTGACGGTCTGATTACAACGGACACAAGGTACGGGGGTTTCGCCGCGCAGGTAGCTGTCGGCAAATTCATCCATCACACTGTCCTGGAACCGGCTTTCATAATCTAGAACATAATGGGGAATACCGACTGCCTCCGCCACGCGGCGTGCATCATGGATATCCTGACCCGCGCAGCAGGCACCTTTTTTCTGAACCGCCGCGCCATGATCATAAAGCTGCAGTGTAATCCCAACTACGTCATAGCCCTGATCTTTCAGGAGCGCAGCCGTGACTGAACTATCGACGCCGCCAGACATGGCGACAACGATGCGGGTATCTTCCGGTGCTGTATCAAACCCTAGTGAATTCATGGCGCGCAATATAGAGTGCGCCGCTTAATATGCAAGTCTATCGCGCCGTAAAACTGCCATTTACAGGAAGTTCAGCAAGCTCATGCGGTTGATTGTGCTCAATACATTGTAGGACATCTCAAGCGCAAGCTCCCGTTGGGTGAGATT
The DNA here is from genome assembly GCA_937910835.1 of uncultured Alphaproteobacteria bacterium. Classification (GTDB taxonomy): domain Bacteria; phylum Pseudomonadota; class Alphaproteobacteria; order Sneathiellales; family Sneathiellaceae; genus Sneathiella. The sequence goes on from CALEMG010000350.1 coordinate 4,272, forward strand.
GGCAATTGCTTCGGCAGCGTCTACATCTTCAATATTGCTGACAAACACCTTCGTCTGGTCAATCTGCAGATCGAGAGCCTCCATAGTCTCATCCATGGTTTTCTGGTTGAGGCCATTATCACCCCGAAACCCCGCTATATTGTCGAGCATGGATTCAAGATTAGCAATTTCACCGACCAGAAAATCCTGATCCTCTTGCGAAAGAGGAGAGCCAAAACTGTTGGACGGTCCCGTTGGCACAGGTGTAGTGGCTGGCACCACGCCATTTGCCCAAAGCGCTAATCGTTGCAGGGACGTCATGACCTCGAGACCAATTTCATCTGCCAACACACCGACTTCCAAGGTCCGATTCTCATCTATGCGTACTGTCGCCTTGAGATCGTTATTCTGAAAGATATCCGTCGGCGGTTCCGCCGCTGCCATCAGATCATTAATCGTTGAAAGATTTACCGGCGGCACATCACTATTGGATCCACCGAAGAGATATCCTTCGGTATTCTGACTGTTCAGGAAATTCAAAACCGTTTCAAACGCGCCTTCAACAGTTCCGTAAAGACCCTGCGGGGAAGCTGAGTTAATCGCCGACATGACGGCAGACAGGACATCTCCGCCCGCGCTTTCCACACCGGCCAATGCTTGATCATATTGCGCAAGGCGGCTCATGACCTTACCATTGTTCACTTCATACTGTTCAAGGCGGGAAAGCAATGACTTTGAGCCGGCGAGGTTTGTTACATCCATATGGATGTCCTTATAGTATGCCGCAGCATGGCCCGTTGACACCTGTCGTTGTGCATCTGAAAGCTTATATTGGCTCCCTATCATTTCTTTGATAAGCGTCTGGCTTTGCTGAAATGTTGAAACGCGTGTCATCGTTCTTCTCCTAAACGAGATTAATCAGGACGTCATACATTTCCCGCGCGGTCGTAATGATCTGCGCGGAGGCGTTATATGCATTCTGATAAATGATAAGATTGGCGAGTTCCTCGTCCATGTTGACACCGGAAACTGACTGCATTCGGGCTTCAAATTCGCCGCTCAAAGCAGCACGGTCACTTTGCAGGCTCTCTGCCCGGGCGGCATCCAAGCCGGATTTCGCCAGTATCTGGGCGGCATAGTCACCAAGAGACACGGAAGATCCCGTCAGTCCGCCCACAGTAGCAAATGAGAAGGATTGTGTTGCCAGGTCCTGAAATGCAAGTGCACCGCGGTTATCCGCCGCGGTGAGCGCTGGCGTTCCCGTCGGATCAATTTTCGCAGTTGCCAGAAGCTGAAGGTTGGCTGAGATTGACGGATCAACAGAAAACTCCAACCCTGCATCTGCCGGATATTGAAGACCAACGCCGAACATCTCGGAGAAACTTGTACCGGTGCCACCGCGATCCGTTGTATCCGACGGGACATTGATGCTGTAGTTCTCGAGCCCTGAGGCAGAGGTAAAGTTTAAAGCGCCATTTGCATCCACCGATGCGGTCACGAATGATCCCATGTTACTGTTAATTTCGGTGACGACATCCGCCATCGTTCCGCCGATCACACCAAAATCCAGAACCATCGAGATAGGCTCTTCTCCATTCGGGCCTATCAGCTCCAATGTTGTGGTGCCCGTGAAACCGTGAGCGTCTGTCGAGGTTATTCCGGTCTGGTACGACGTCTTGGCTCTCGTCGTTATCAAATCATTCAAGCCGAAGAAATGGGAAAACCCACGTCCGCCGCGCTCGGAAGAATTAGCGGCCTCTTGCCCGATACCAACGCCGGTTGCACCGCCTTGTGCGGACATCGTCAGAGCTCCGTCCGTCAGGCTCAGCGTTCCGGCACCGAGGGCACCGTTAACTTCCGCCATCACATCAGCCATTGTCACTGTGCCAGGAATGTCAAAATCTACCGTATAGGAAGCCACAATATTGTTGCTGGCGTCAAAACTATAGAAAGTCGCCTGGCCCGAAAAACCATGCGCATCCGCTGCTAGAACACCTGTGGCAAGACCGGTCATAATTGCCGGCGGCGGGATGGCAATATTGTCATTATGCACGGCGTTAAACTGTTCTGCCACACCAGAGGCAAGCGCACCGATCTGCGCTGCAAGATTAGGCAGTTCGGTATTTCGCATATCGATCCAACCACGGAGCGAGCCGCTTTGTAATTCCGGGTCCAGCGCAAGACCCGTATCCCCTATTGTCTTGGTCGTCGGATCATAGACATTCAGCGTGATCTGATCGAAAATTGTCTGGCTGGTAACATCCGCCGCTGGCGAATAGACAAGCTGACGAGGCTCAAAATCGAGAAGCTGCTGCCCAGCATCTGTCACCACTGCGATAGCGCCGTCACTCATGGGATAGGTCTTAATATCCATGATCTTAGAAATTTCAGAAAGTGCCTGGTCACGCTGATCTTCCAATTCACCAACTGACCGATTGCTCTGGAATGCTGACTTTATTTCGAGGTTCAATTCATAAATTCTGAGAATGGCGTCGTTTACAACATTCACTTCTTCGGCGATATGATTATCCGCTTCCTTGCGAAGGTCCTGGACTTTTGTGAGCAGCCGATCCGTTTCAATACCAAAATTAGCAATTTCATCGAGCGCCGCCGTCCGCGACACCGACATTGTCGGATCAATAGTCAATGCGGCAAATGCTGAATTCATACTGTCGAGCTTGCCCGTCAGGGAATTATTTGCCGCCGGATCGCCAAGCAGGGATTGCAGCTGGCCATAGATCTCCGACATGGCTTTATATTGTTCTGATCCGGCCGTCGCAAGACGCAATTCTTTTGCGATAAACTCATCCGTAATACGCCGAACCTCGGATATCTCCACACCCGTGCCGACTCCGTTTATATTTATGGCACTATATTCAACTGTTTTACGCGCATATCCTTCTGTCTGAACATTGGCGATGTTCGTTGAGGTCACATTCAGCGCGGTTTGATGCGCCAGCATGCCGCTTACGCCAGAGTTAAATATTGCATTCAGGCTCATGATACTTGCTCCAAAGCGATTGGCGTAACGGGTGTTTCACTAGGAAAAATAGCCCTAGGCTGGCAAAAGCTACCGGGAGGAATTTGCGCTGCAGGAACGGAAAAATCCCGCGACATATTGGTAACTGTATGTTTTATATAATTTTTTAACGTCATATCAAACTGCTCGCATATATGCTTCAGGCACGAAACGCGGCCATGACCCATAAAGAAAGCAATTTCGATGCCAAGTCGCGATGGGATATAAGAGAAAAGTTCTATGTCGGCCCAAAACGGCCCGTACGCGTGCTTTGATGGTTCTGCGGGGCATCGAGTTCTCGGATTGGTGAGATGCCACAATTCGAGTCCTTTTTGAACTCGGCAAAATTATCCTCTTCACCAGAATAGGCCCACTATATCTGGAGTATTTTTCCTAATAAAACAAATCAGAAAACAAGCAACCCATTATTTTAATTGACTTTTTTAAATCATAAAAAACTGGCCCGATGCTTGCTTATTATTCCGGCGAGTAATTATAGCGCGACGCATTTACACTGAATGAGAGATACATCATGGATGTTGGGCAGATAATAACGGCGACGGCAGAACCGAAAAATCGGGACGGCGATCCGTATCGGAACGAGGACGAGGATTTCGCAACCTATGTGAATGAGACCTCCCCAAAAAACGATCCCCCAGTCAAAGAGAAATCTGCAGGTAAGACAACTGCAGCGGATGAACCTTCCGATGCCCAGAACACTGCACCGGAGAGTTCAGTAAAGAGCGACGGCACGCCTGACGAAGATGTGCCAGTCTCTACCGCTGCAGATAAAACACCAACAACTGAAAAAACAGCAAGCACGCCACAGAACGGCAACTCTGCTTCAATGGCGGCTGCTTCGACCCCAGCGTTACCAACAACTCCAGTCACGGTTTCAAGCTCGAATGGAACCGAAGGAACGGCTGAGAAGTCTCCGGCTCCAACAACTACTGCAGTAGCGCAAACGCCCATAGTGGACAGCGCAACGGAAACCCCAATAGCTGATAAAAATGTAACGGCGGATGCAAGCAAGAAACCAGAGCCGACTGCTAACACTACCGGTATAAAGAATTCTGACGCCGCCTCAACTCAGGCAGCCTCACCGGTCGCTGCTGCGGCACAGACCGAGGCAAAAAAGCCTACGGAAAAGAATTCAGCCACGGCATCAGCCCAAACGGGAAATGAGAAAGCTGTAACCACGCCTCCATCCGATGCAAAAGCGACACCCCCTTCTTCGGAAGCTCTTGCCGCCATGCGAGCTGAAGCAAATGCTAAAATGAGCGAAAAAGATATCCTTTCGTCAAAAATTGCCGAGATGCTTCAAGACGGGAAGGGAAAAATCAGCCTGACCGCATCAAAGCAGCAGCAGAGTTTCCAAACGGCGCTTGCCAGCAGCACTAATCTGGTCACAGCCAATATGGCCAATAATACCGCCACCGCAAATCCGAGCCTGTTGCCCGGGGCAGGCGGCGAGATGGCAGGCAACGCCTCCCAAATGCCACTTCCCGTGACGGGGAATGCTCAAGCGTTGCCTTCGGATTCCGTGAACCAAACCATGCCGACCGCACCGGCAGGCAGTATTCAGGGTGTTGAGGCAACTGCGACAAATACTGACAGCCAAGCATCCAATGCAGCCCGTGCGGCGGCCCAATTACCGGTAGCCGAACAGGTTTCGACACAAATCAGTTCCGCCATCAAGGAGGGGCAAGATCGGATCAAGATCAGTCTGCATCCATCGGAGCTCGGTCGGGTCGAAGTTAAACTCGATATCGGGCACGATGGTCGCATCCTTGCCGTTGTTTCTGTCGACAAACAAGAAACCCTTGATCTTCTGCAGCGGGACGCCCGCAGCTTGGAGCGCGCTTTGCAGGACGCCGGGTTTGATACCGGATCCAGCAGCCTGAATTTCGGTCTCAGTCAGAACGGTCAGAATGGCCAGGGTGAGGATTTCGCAAATATGAATATGCCGATGGAAGAAGCGGGAGACAATGATGTTTTGTCCAGTCTCCCTCTTCAGACAAAGACCGGGGGGCCGATGAGTGACGGCGGCCTCGATATACAAGTTTAGATAATTGACCAAATGAATTGATTTCAAAAAAGTGAGTATTGAATCATGCCGGAAGTAACCTCCACCTCCCAGACCCAGAGCAGCGCCGCGCAAACGGCGCAAACAACTCTGGCCAGCAATTTCGATGATTTTCTGACATTGCTGACAACGCAGCTGACTAATCAGGATCCGCTGAACCCAACAGATTCCACGGAGTTTACCAATCAGTTGGTCAATTTCACGAATGTCGAACAGTCGATCGCAACGAACCAGAATCTCGAAGCGCTGGTTCAGTTGGAGCAGATGTCGCAACAGAACATGCTGGGCGCAACGATGATCAATTATCTCGGCAAATCCATCGGCACAAATCTCAATGTCTCTGCATTGAACAACGGTAACGCGGCCTGGAATATTGATCTTGGAAGCAGCGCCGAAACAGTGACGTACGATGTTTACAACCAGAATGGCGACATTGTGTTCTCTGAAACCGCAGAAGGCGTGGCGGCCGGTGAGCAGCAATATAGCTGGGACGGCACGACCAAAAGCGGGACCGCCGCCGAAGATGGTGCTTATTATCTTGTTGTTACCGGCGAAACAGCGGGCGGTAGCTCCGTTGGTGTCGGTTATAGTTTTGAGGGTATCGCCACAAGCGTTGAAACTGTCAACGGAGAACCCGTCATGATGGTAGGCGAAGTTCCAATCGGCCTTGGCTACATCACTTCCGTCACTGAACCTACAACGACTGATCCGTCCGCTTAAATCGCGGCTAACCAAGACGCCTTCGCCATTCATTAGGTGGGCGGTTAATTAGGAGAGAGAATATGAGTTTAACAGCAGCAATGTTTTCCGGAGTTTCGGGACTGGCCGCGCAATCAACGGCGATGGCAACTATCTCGGACAATATTTCCAATACGAACACAATCGGCTACAAGGGTACCAACGCGATCTTCTCGACCTTGGTGACCGAAAGCGCGACAGATACGACTTATTCCGCTGGCGGTGTCCTCGTCCATCCGCGCGCGCAGATTGACCAGCAGGGTTTGATCACGGCATCAGAATCCTCAACGCACATGGCTATCGCGGGTGACGGTTTCTTCGTCGTCTCGACAGCAGCAGACCCGACGACGGCAGGAGGTAACTATATCTACACGCGCGCCGGCACGTTTGAACCGGATGCGACGGGTCTCTTGCGCAATGCTCAGGGTTACTATCTGCAAGGTTGGGAAATCGACCCAAATGGTAATATCCCGGCAAACCAATCTGACCTGGCCGCGCTTTCCCCCGTTAATATTACGGGCCTTACGGGTAACGCCGAAGCAACCTCGACCATAAACCTCAAAGCTAATCTGTCATCCGATCAGGCCTCCTTCGGTGCAGGCTATGTTGCCGGGGACATGACAAGTGGAGCGGTTGACCCTCATTTCGTTCGTTCTTTCCAGGTTTATGACAGCATGGGGTCTGCCCATAGCATCAGTTTTAACTTCCTAAGGACAGGGTCCGGCGCGACACCGAATGAATGGACCGTCGAAATTACATCGGATATCGACGGTGATGGCTCAGAGGATATGCTTTCCTCAAGTATCGCCGCCTTTAACTCAGACGGCTCGTTGGATATGGCCTCAACAACCCTTTCCAATACCATTACAATTCCGTGGGCCGCTTCCCTGGGCATTGATACGCCGCAGCCGATAACATTGAACTTTGGCACAGACGGTCAATCGGATGGCTTCACTCAATTTGCTTCCAACTCCGAGCTCGTTTCCTCTGAGGTTAACGGCGCATTGTTCGGCGCATTCAATTCGGTTTTCATTGATGAGGAAGGAACTGTGATCGCCAAATTCGACAACGGTACGTCGAAAGAGATCTACAAAATTCCGGTTGCGACTTTCGCCAATCCGAATGGTTTGACGAACCGGGACGGCAATGCTTATGACGAAACACCTGAATCAGGAACATTCACTCTGCGTGAAGCTACTTTAGGTGGTGCCGGCAAGATCATCTCTTCAGCAACCGAAGCATCCACTGTCGATATCGCGGAAGAGTTCACACGGATGATTATTACCCAGCGCTCCTACTCTGCGGCGGGCAAAATCATCACGACCGCAGATGAAATGCTTGAGGAGTTAATCCGCCTGAAGCGATAGATTTTTAGGGCTCAAGAATTGACATCTTCATGGCGGAAGAGACTGTTTCCCGCCATGAAGATAAAATTAACCACCCTCATTAGCTGTTTGTTAAATCGATGGGCCTATGATCTCAATTCAAGGCGAAATGTAAGTATGAGGTAGAGTACAGATGCAGTCGCAAATGGACCGCAAAGTAAATCGGATTATTGGACTGGATGGTCAGCCCATGACGATCCATGATCTACCGCCGAAAGATACCAAAAGATGGGTCATCCGGCGGAAAGCTGAAGTAGTCGCTGCAGTCCGCGGCGGGCTGATCAGCTTGGACGATGCATGCCGACGCTATACACTTTCTGTCGAGGAATTTCTGTCCTGGCAAAAAGCAATCGATAAGCACGGCCTGCCTGGACTGCGGACAACCCGGATTCAGGAATATCGTCCAAATGATCCAACATATAATAATGACTAGTTAATTTACTTGTTATTCTCTTTTCAGAAAGCCCGGCCAAAACGCCGGGCTTTTATTTTTACTCAACGTACTCCTCACCCATAACCACCGGTCAGCAGGAAACTTTCGTCCAGGAAAATCAGCTAGGCAAAATATTCCGCTTACCCGGCAAATTTTGCCTGCCGTTAACCACTTGTTTATCTCCTCATCGTATCGTTCGTGAAGTGGAATGAATTTTACCGGTATTTTATTTGAGTGGGAGCACCAAAGTGAACGGAATAAGCCAGCTTCTGCAAAGTCTGGGAGCAGTAAGAGTGATTATCCTCGGCGGGGTCGCCGTCGGATTAATTGCTTTGATCATGTTAATGGCAACGCGGATCAGCAGCCCGGATTATGCTCTGTTGTACGGCGGGCTAGAACCGTCCGACTCTGCAGCCATCGTATCCAAGCTCGAAGCTGAGAACATTCCGTTTCAGATCGCTGGCAATGGCCGTGATGTCCTTGTTCCCGATGATCAGGTCGCCTTGATCCGGCTCAAAATGGCCGAGGCAGGCCTTCCCAATGGTGGCTCCGTTGGCTATGAAATTTTTGACAACTCCGACACCTTTGGTACGACCAGCTTTGTTCAAAACGTAAATTTCGTCCGTGCCCTTGAAGGTGAACTCGCCCGCACCATCCGTGCTTTAAATAATGTTTCCGCCGCACGTGTCCACCTCGTACTGCCGAAGCGGGAAGTGTTCAGCCGCGACAAGCGAGAGGCCAGCGCTTCTATCGTCCTGAAGCTTAACGGGCGCGGACGGCTGACAGATGATCAGATCGCGGCCATTCAGCATATGACGGCATCTGCAGTCCCATCCTTGTCACCATCACATATTTCCATCGTCGATGAAAATGGCAATCTGCTCGCGCGAGGCGACGGCAAAGAAACGCAAGGCTTTGGAATCAGTTCGCAAAGCGACTTCAAGCGCATCGCTTATGAAAGTCACCTGAAAGAACAGATTGAGCAGCTTTTGGAAAAGTCATTGGGCCCAGGCAACATCCGGGCCGAGGTCAGCGCCGTTATGGATTTTGACCAGCGCACCATCCAATCGGAAACCTACGATCCGGACAGCCAAGTTGTGCGCTCCTCTCAACTGGTTGAGGAAAGCAGTTCGTCAAATGAAGGTGTCACCAACGATCCCGCCGTATCGGTTGCCAATAACCTGCCCGAGGCCGGCGCGGATAATGCGGGTGGATCCAGCTCCAAGGATGCGGCATCCCGGACGGAAGAGACAGTCAATTACGAAATATCTAAGACCATTACCACGGAAGTGCGTGAGTCCGGACCGGTTCGCCGTCTGACTGTCGCCGTCCTTGTCAACGGCCGTTCTGAGGTTGCGGCGGACGGCACCCGCTCTTATGAAGCGCTGAGCGAGGACGCACTGGCGCAGGTGAGCCGCCTAGTTAAATCTGCCATCGGCTACAACGAGGAACGCGGCGATGTCGTCGAAGTGGTCAATATGCCGTTCGCAGAAGTCGTCGAAAAATTTTCGGACGAAGAGATTGTCTCCGATGAAATTTTCATGGGCCTGACGAAGGCCGATCTTTTCAAAATGGGTGAAATGGGCGTTCTTGTTATTGTGGCGATACTCGCGCTGCTGCTTGTTGTTCGCCCCCTTCTCAACCGCGCGCTGGCCACCGGCACCGCAACACCGGCCCTGGCCGGGCCAGGTGGCGCCGCAATGGCAGGCGCGCTGCCCGGTGGTGGCTCCGTGCCGGCAATCGCCAATAATCAGGAACAGTCCGGAGACGCGCAGCAATCTGAAACTCTGAATGAAATCGATAGCATGATCGATATTGATAAAGTTGACGGCCAGGTCAAAACCTCGGCGCTCAACAAGGTAAGCGAAATTGTTGACAAGCACCCAGACGAAGCAATCTCCATTCTTCGCAGCTGGCTCTATCACGACGCATAAGGGAACGTCTTTTTATGGTTGCAACTGATACAAAATATCTGAACGGACCCGACAAGGCCGCCATCATGATGCTCGCTCTCGGAGACGAGCATACAAAGGATTTATGGTCGCGCCTTGATGAAGAAGAAATCAAGGAAATTTCGCAGGCAATGTCCAATCTCGGATCTGTTTCCTCGGAAGCGATGGAGGCGTTATTCGTCGAGTTTGCAAGCAAGATTTCATCCACCGGAAATATCGTCGGCAGCTACGAGGCAACGGAACGACTGCTCATGAAAGCACTCTCAGGCGACAAGGTCGAGGGTATCATGGAGGAAATTCGCGGCCCCGCAGGCCGTACCATGTGGGACAAGCTGGCTAATGTGAATGAACAGGTTCTGGCCAACTATCTAAAAAATGAGTATCCACAAACCGTGGCCGTTGTCATGAGTAAGATCAACCCCGGCCATGCGGCAAAGGTCCTTTCAACTCTGCCCGAAGATTTCTCCCTCGAAGGTGTCAACCGGATGCTGCAAATGGAATCCGTGCAGAAAGAGGTTCTCGATAAAATTGAGGATACCCTGCGCAGTGAATTCATGAGCAATCTCGCAAAAACCAACAAGCGGGATAGCCATGAGATGATGGCGGAAATCTTCAACAATTTTGATCGCAATACGGAAGGCCGCTTTATTTCAGCTCTGGAAGAGCGTAACCGGGATTCAGCAGAAAAAATCAAGGCGCTGATGTTCACATTTGAAGATCTGCTCAAGCTTGACCCTGCAGGCGTCCAGACGCTGCTTCGGAATGTTGACAAGGAACGTCTAGGCATCTGCCTGAAGGGCGCGTCGGAAAGCCTGCGCGATCTTTTCTTTACCAATATGTCGGAACGGGCCGCCAAAATTCTCCGCGAAGATATGGAGGCAATGGGCCCTGTTCGCTTGAAAGACGTTGATGAAGCGCAGATGGAAATTGTCAACATAGCAAAAGAACTTGCGGATAGCGGCGAGATTATGCTGGCCGATAGCGGCGGTGATGATGAGTTGATTTACTAGGATGCGATTAGACATGACTGCAAACAACAGGTTTCTATTCGATACCGATTTTGGCCCGGATCCATCCTCCCCAGGAGTTGCAAAAAATCGTGTTAAGCGCGAAGAGCCTATCTATACGGAGAGCGATGTAATCGCGCTGAAAGCCGAGGCCTTTGAACAGGGCCAGCGTGAAGGGCAAAGCCAATCCCATCAGGGGCTCGAGGCCACCGTCTCCGAAACAATGACCGCAATCAGTGCACAGTTAGGACATCTCCTGTCCAGCCATGAGGCAAAAATTACTATTCTCAAACAGGAAGCGGCAAACTTGGCTCTTTCGATTGCATCGAAATTTGCCCCTGCGCTGATCGAACTCGCACCGGAAACAGAGGTCAAGAAATTGATCGAGGATTGTCTTGTCGATCTTCATGATGAGCCTCGGATCGTCATTCGTGCGAATGAAGAGGTCTGCGAGAAAATTTCCGGAAATATTGACGAAATCACAAGCCGTTCTGCTTTTCAGGGAAACCTCATTCTTCTTCCTGACAAAACCAGACATGCCAGCGACTGTCGGGTTGAGTGGGCTGACGGTGGAACAGAGCGCCGCCTTGAAGATATTGAGGCGCGGCTCGAAGAAGTTATTAATCGCTTTATTCGCTCAACCGGCGAGACAGAGCAGGAAACCCCGCAAGTTATGGATCAGCCAGCCGCTGAGCAATTTTAAGGAGTGAGAACGTGGCAGAAGATGAAGAACTCAACCTTGAGGACCTGAACAAAACGGATACTGACGTCGCCGTTCAAGACGACGACGCCGAAGGAGCGGCTCTCGATGGCATCAATGCAGAAGATGATACAGAGATTGCTCGCACGGCATCGGATCTGGAAGCCGTCTTCGACATTCCGGTACATGTCACCGCCGTTCTTGGCAAATCCCGCATGCGGGTCAGCCAGCTTCTAAAACTTGGTCGTGGCGCCGTAATTGAACTGGACCGAAAAGTCGGTGAAGCAATTGACATTTATGTGAATAACCGTCTGGTCGCGCGCGGTGAAGTCGTTGTTGTTGAAGACCGTCTGGGTGTCACAATGACGGAAATCATCAAGGCCGATCGCCGCTAGTAAACATTGGATAGTGCAGTGAACAAAATTGATTTAGCAACTGTTCTGGGTCTGTTTGGCAGCTTTACGCTGGTGACAGGTGCTGTCCTGCTCGGCGGGTCGATTGGCTCTTTCTTCAATCTGCCTTCCGTGTTGCTGGTACTTGGGGGAACTTTCCTGGTCACAACAATCAGCTTTTCTCTGACCGATATTATCCGTGCCCAGCGGTTGGTCCTGAACACGCTGTTCACGCGCAATGTGACGCCCGATCTCGCCGCCTACTCCATGCTTGATCTCGCTGATAAATGCCGCGGCAAGGGTGTCCTGCATCTGCAGAATTACATGCAATCTCTCGACGAGGAGAGCTTTCAGCGTAAATCCCTGCAACTCGTCGTCGATGGCATGCCCGTTGAAGAGATCAATCGTATTTTGCAAAATGACCTGAATGGTATGATTGCCCGGCACAATGCATGCTCCAGCGTGCTGCGAAAAGCGGCGGAAGTCGCCCCGGCCATGGGCCTG
>CALEMG010000351.1 GCA_937910835.1 uncultured Alphaproteobacteria bacterium
TTATATGGATTTCGATACCGAGATTATGGTGCGGATGTATTGGCGCGGAACGCCGGTCCGGATGCTGCCGATCCATGTGACTTATCCGAAAGACAATATCTCCAATTTTCGTCTTGGGACGGATAACTGGCTAATCACCAAAATGCATACGCGGCTTGTGTTCGGGATGCTCACACGCGTGCCCGAGATTTTGCGCAACCGGCGTGGAGATACTGGAAGTCCGCGCCATTGGGGGAGTATGAGCGAACGCGGGGCGCCGCTTGGTCTGAAAATACTCTTCTCGCTCTACCGTATTGCCGGACGTCGGTTTTGCTGGTATGCGATGCAGCCGGTACTTCTGTATTTTTTCTTGACTGGCCGAGAGCAGCGGAATGCGTCTCGCGTCTACTGGCGTCACCTTTATGCCGCGCGGGGGGAGACGCGGGAGCCGAGCCTGCTGCAACTTTGGCAGCATTATTGTTCCTTCGGGGCAATGGCGCTCGATAAGCTGGCAGCCTGGATCGGGCATATCCGTATCACCGATATCATTGAAGAGAGCCTCGGCGAGTTGGACAGATTGGCGGGAAAGAAACCTGGTATCTTGGTAGTAACGTCGCATCTTGGAAATGTGGATATTCTTCGCGCTGTTGGCGCAGCGCGAGGCATAGATAATATCACAGTATTCGCCCATACGCGCAACGCCGTCCGTTTTAACCAGATTCTGAGTGAAGCCAATCCGGCGGCGACGGTCGATATCATGGAGGTACAGGACATAGGCCCTGCGACACTGATTGAACTGGAAGAGAAGCTGGCGGCGGGCAACTGGATTGTGATCGCAGGTGACCGAATCCCACTGGAGGGCGGCAAACGCATCCGCGATCTTGATTTCCTGGATGCCCCGGCCCCTTTTTCGGAAGGCACGTGGATTATTGCGGCATTGCTTGGCTGTCCGGTCTATACGCTTCACTGCCTTCGCGAGGGGGAGAAATATCGCATCCAGTTTGAAAAAATTACCGATCATGTTGTCCGGGGGCGTGCACCGAGTGATGGCCTAGAGGCGCCGATGACGGAATACGCGCGGATTTTGCAGGAAAATTGCCTAAAATATCCGGAACAATGGTACAATTTTTATGATTTCTGGGCCGGCCCGAAACAGCAGACTCTACCGGATAAAAATCTCAAGGAAACAAAATGATATCGGCGGATATTACTCTGAAATGTCAATTCTATGATCTCGACCCGATGGGGATCGTCTGGCATGGCAATTACGCCCGCTTCTTTGAGCAGGCTCGCTGCGCTCTTCTGGATAAGATGGACTATAATTATGAGCAGATGAGCGAGAGTGGCTTCGCCTGGCCAATCGTTGATATGCGCATCAAGTATATTCGATCGATCCGTTTTGGTCAGGAAGTGCGTGTAACCGCCGACCTTGCTGAATATGAAAACCGCCTCAAAATCAATTACCAGATCACGGATGTTGGCACCGGTGAGCGGCTGACCCGGGGATTTACAATTCAGGTGGCGATTGATAAGAAGTCCGAGGAAATGTTGTTTCAGTCGCCGCCCATTCTGTATCAAAAAGTTGAAGCTCTGTTGTGCTAAAAACGATTCACCTGTTCATGTGTGCCATGATTATTGTGGCCACGTTCCCGGCCCAGTCGGCTCCACTGATCCTGGGCGAGGGGGAAGCGGTGATGGGCCGGTTTGTTCAGGCACGGTATTTACGCGACTTCGATAAGCCGATTCTATCAGAAGGGGAGTTTTTCCTGCTACCGAAATCAGCATTGATCTGGCTGACAGAAATTCCTTTTTTTAGCCGCATGATCATCGTTGAGGAAGGGCTCAGTCAAGGGCTGAAAGGCGCGGAGGTGACGCGCCTCAGTTTCAAGCAGTTTCCGGGGTTTAAATTACTGCGCGATACACTTGAAAACAGCTTGAGTGGAAACTGGGCGCCGCTTGAGGAAATGGCAGAAGCAGAGCTTCTCCCCGTGGATGGGAAATATACGCTGCGCTTTTCCCCGAAAACCAACGGCCTGACACTTCCTTTCGCCTATCTCAATTTCGAGATTGGCGACTTTCTGGAAACGGTTGAGATTGTAAAGAGCAATGGCGACCGCGATGTAATTACCTTTTCAGATCAACAAGTGGCGCCCGTGGCGGAAGTCAGCGCGGCGGTTGAAAACAGTAAGGAAAAACAGCCGTGAACCGCGCCGGCTTAATGCTCTATCTTGCCTTGCTGTGCAGCGCTGCGGCGATAATCGGCTGGCGGCTGCAGGATGGCCTTCCACTCGATACCAATATCGTCGCAATGCTCCCCCAGTCGGAAGAGGCGGAGTGGGTCGACCGGGCCGAAGCGGCGGAAAGATCTCAAGGCTCTAACCAGTTGATCGTCCTTGTCGGTCATCCCGACTTTGAAACCGCGCGGACTGCGGCGCTCGATCTTGGCAAGACGCTTGAAGAAAACAGTATTGTCAGTTTGACGCAGGATCAGCCGGAACGGTCTACTTTGGTAAGTCTCAGTGAGCTCCTTTTCCCGCATCGTACGGGATTGCTTGGGGAAGGGGATCGGCGTCTCCTATCCGCCGGGCAAGAGCAAGTACTCGTTGATCGGGCGCTGGTCCAGATATTATCCCCACTTTCCCTCGCGGATGCAGAGTTGATCCGTCGTGATCCCTTTTTACTGTTACCCAATTATATCGCAGCTAGTACAGAAAACAGCTCCAAACTCTTGAGCCGCGCCAATGTTCTCGCGGTTGAAGACAAAGGAAAATGGTTCGTTCTGGTTCGGGGGAAGCTCTCTGGAAATCCGTTTGATAAGGGATTTCAGTCCCGTGCGCGTAAGATTTTCAATGAGGTGGAAGACAAGCTCGAAAAGCGCCACGGCGATATCCAGATATTGAAAACCGGCGCTGTTTTCTATGGGGAGCATGCCTATCGGCAGGCCGAAGATGAGGCCGGATTTATCGGCATGATCTCTTTACTCGGCATCGTTATTCTGAATTTCCTCGTCTTTCGGAGCTTTCAACCTCTCGCGCTCAGCCTTCTGGCGATCGCGTCGGGTATCGCGGGGGGGCTGGCGGTCACGCTTCTTTTCTTCGGGACTTTGCAGCTTCTGGCGTTGGTATTTGGCGCGGGACTGATTGGTATTTCCGTGGATTATGCGTTTCACTATTTCTGTGAACGGTTCAATCAGGCGTCATCTGTGCCGGCGGCGCGGGCGCGTGCCATCCGCTCCGGCCTGACGCTGGGTCTGGTGAGTTCGGTTCTCGGCTTTATCACTCTCGCACTTACGCCCTTTCCGGGCCTTCAGCAGATCGCCCTGTTTTCCGCGTCCGGCCTGACACTGGCCTATTTAACTGTGCTATATGTTTTCCCCTATCTTGATCGCGCGGCTCCTTTTCGCCATGGCGAGAAATATCTCAATTTCTCGATGGTGCTTCATGATTTCTGGTGGCGGGACGAGACCCGGAAATGGCGATGGTTGTTTGTGGCACTTCTGTTGGCGGCGGGGGTGCTCGGCGCGATGCGGATAACGGTGGATGACGATGTCCGCCGGTTGCAATCCCTACCACAGGATCTTCAGGCAGAAGAGCAGGCGATCCGTCATCTTGCCGGGATTGAGAATCAGACCCATCGGTTCTTTGTGCGCGGTTCCAACCCAGAAGAGGTTTTGCAGGCCGAAGAAGCGCTTGCTCTGGATCTGGAGGCATTGCGGGCGAGCGGCATTATCGGGAGCTACCGGATGATTTCCCAGTTCGTGCCCTCAAAGGCGCGTCAGCATGAAAATCAGGCGCTGGTTGATGATGTGTTGATGCCGCGCCTTGCCGAGCATATGGAAACCATCGGGCTTTCTCGTTTATCTCCCTATCAACAGGGCGATGGTGTCCTGACCATTGATCAGTTTACGGACGCCAGCTTGCCGGGGCTATTTTCTCACTTACGTGTTTATAAAACGCCTGGAATTGTGGTGCATGCGGTATCGCTTTCCGGGGTGAAGGATACGCCGCCGCTCGTAAAGCTTGCTGAGAAATCCGAGAATGTCGCCCTGATCAGTCAGGCGGACAGTCTCAGCAAGACGTTCGGCGCATATCGCGTCAGGGCGCTCATCATGCTCGCGGTTGCCTATGCTGTTGTCTGGATGTTTCTGTCACTACGCTATGGCTTTATCGGCGCGCTCAAGGTCATGATCCCGTCCATGGGTGCGGTGGTCCTCGCCCCATGCCTGATTGCTCTGATGGGGGAACCCTTTACTTTCTTCAACGCCATGTCCCTCATGCTGATCTTCGCTATCGGGTTGGATTACGCGCTCTTTAATCGTGAGGCGTCTGGAAAGCGGCAACGCCGTGCCATGCTGGCAAACGGCTTGTCGACTATTTCGACCTTGCTGGCGTTCGGGCTTCTGGCATTAAGCGATACCTTTGCCATTCATGCCTTCGGGATCACGATCCTCGTTGGCATTACGCTGGCCTATATTCTGGCGCCACGCGCCGCCGATCTTGAAAACCCAATGACGGAGCCTTTGTAATATGGCAGTCAGTTCCGATCATTTCGACGTTATCGTTATCGGCGCGGGGCCGGCGGGAGCGCTTGCTGCCATACGCCTTGCACAGGAAGGGCTTAACGTCGCCATATTGGAGAAAAGCAGCTTTCCCCGTTTTGTCATAGGTGAGAGCTTATTACCGCAGTCCATGGCGTTTATGGAGAAGGCAGGCTTGCTACCACGACTGGCGGCCGCTGGGTTTCAATATAAGGACGGCGCTAATTTTTCCAACGACAGGCAGTTCAGCTCGATCAAGTTCTCCGAGAAATTCGGCGAAGGACCGGCGAGCACTTATCAGGTGGAACGGGGTAAATTTGATTCACTCCTGGCTGACGCCGCCGCTGAGGCGGGGGCCGACCTTCGTTTTCAGCAGGATGTGACGGCTGTCGAATTTAATGAGGTTTGTGCCATCATCGCCGGGGAGGGGCCGGAGGGCGCCTTTCGCCATACAACGCGTTTTCTTGTGGATGCAAGTGGATATGGCAGGGTGCTGCCACGTTTGATGAAACTGGATGCCCCGTCGGATTTTCCGGCGCGTCATGCGCTTTTCACTCATGTCGAAGATCAACTCGCAGGACGTGATTTCGATCGCAACAAAATCCTGATTTCGGTCCATCCACGTTGCCGGGACATCTGGTTCTGGTTAATCCCGTTTGCGAGCGGAAAATCCTCTGTGGGGGCTGTTGTGCCGCCGGAGGAACTCAAGAAATACCCGGGGAGCCCTTCGGAAAAACTCTGGGCGATTATAAACGAGACGACGGAGCTAAAAGACCTTCTAAGGGATGCCCGGGAACTGCGACCTGTCGGGGAGATGTCGGGATACTCGACGAAGGTTTCCCGTCTTGCAGGACCACAGTTTGCCCTTCTTGGCAATGCTGGGGAATTTCTCGATCCGGTATTTTCCTCAGGCGTAACTGTCGCTCTCAAATCGGCGGACCTGCTGATTGAACCTTTGATGCGCCAGCTAAAGGGGGATAATGTCGATTGGGAGGCGGACTTTGCTAAGCCCCTTCAAGTTGGGGTGGATTGCTTCCGCACCTTTGTGGAGGCATGGTATAGCGGCGAGCTGCAGGATATTATTTTCAATCCACCAAGCGATGATAACCCGATCAAGCAGATGATTGTTTCGGTTCTGGCTGGCTATGCTTGGGATGAGAGGAATCCTTTTGTATTACAGGGGCCGCGATATCTGGACATGGTGGCACAGCAATGCGCGTAAAATTTATTCTTCTACTCATCCTGATCGGGGTTTCCGCTTGTGCAACCGGATCGGAACACGCGGCGGACTTCGCGCCCTGGCATCTACCGGGGGAACAGCCGCGAGAAGTTGTCCAGATTTTGAATGGTCGCTATAGCGACAATTTGTTCTCCTTACAGGTTCGAATGAGCCTGACGGAAGACAAAATGCAAATTGCTGGATTGGATTCTCTTGGCCGGCGTGCATTCGATATTCTTTGGGATGAGAATGGTGTCCGGACCGGCAAAGCGGACTGGGTGTCCGATGACCTTGATGCCATCGATATCCTGAAAGTTATTGTCGCAGCCTACTGGCCGGAGAATGATCCGGTGCAGGCGCGGGTGGCGGATCGCGCAGAGCAGCTGGAAATCACATATCAGAGCGGCCGCGAGAATGCCTGGAATGAAACCGTGCAAATTCGCGATCCTGCAGCGGATTATGAGTTGACCATTGTTTCCTATGAGCTGGCCGAATGACGGAACGCTATTATCTCAACGCTCTCGGTATGATCAACGCGCTTGGTGCTGGCAAGGCTGAGGTTGGTGCGGGATTGTTCGCGGGCGACACTTCGGGAATGCAATCGCAGGAAGGTTTCCTTTTTGAACAGAAGGTGATGACAGGCGCAGTCTCGCAAGGCTTACCGGACATCACGGGGAAGCTAGCCAGCTATGACAGCCGCAATAATCGGATGCTGCTGGCCGCGATGCAGGAGATAGAAACGGAAATCCGTGCAGCCATTGATACATACGGACCGGATCGGGTCGCTGTCATTCTTGGCACCAGCACTTCCGGCATAAGTGATAACGAACCCGGTATTGCTGAGAAAGTACAGAGCGGAAGTTTCCCTGATGGATTTGATTACCATCGTCAGGACAATGCCTCTCTCGCCTTATTCACGCGCTCCTACTTCGGTCTGACGGGGCTTGCCATGACAATTTCCACGGCCTGTACGTCCAGTGCCAAGACGCTTGCCTCGGCTCGGCGGATGATGGCGGCGGGTCTGTGCGATGCGGCGATTGTGGGCGGAGCGGATACACTTTGCCGCTTGACGATGAACGGCTTTGCTTCCCTCGACTTGCTTTCGCCGGAGCTTTGCAATCCGTTCAGCCAAAATCGCAATGGTATTAATATCGGAGAGGGCGCTGCCATATTCCTTATGAGCAGGGAACCATCGCCTGTCCGCCTCGTCGGAATCGGGGAGACCTCCGATGCCTATCATATGAGTACGCCGGATCCGGAAGGGCTGGGCGCTGTCAGTGCTATGCGGCAAGCCCTCGATCAAAGCGGCTTCACGCCGGAGGATATTGCCTATCTCAATCTTCATGGTACGGCGACGGAGCTCAACGACAGTGTTGAGGCAAAAGCGGTGTATGATCTGCTAGGTGCAGTGCCATGCAGTTCAACAAAGCCGCTGACCGGCCATACGCTCGGCGCGGCAGGAAGTACGGAACTCGGCTTTCTATGGCTCGCGTTGCAGTCAGAATCTGGAATGCTGCCACCGCATATATGGGATGAGGCGGTGGATCCAGAACTACCTCTGTTAAACCTCGTACCCACAGGAATGGCCGCGCCCGATGCACGGGCGATGATGACAAATTCCTTTGCTTTCGGCGGGAACAATATTAGCGTCATCCTTAGTAAAGAGATGGAATGATGCAAGCCTGCCATTACGACATAAAGGAAATTCTCTATCATGCGCCGCCGATGATTCTGATCGACGGGGTGGAAGCCTATGATGACAACATGGTTGCGTCCGTTGTGGAGATTACGGCGGATAGCCCGTTTCTGGAGGATGGCTCCGTACCCGCCTATGTCGGGATCGAGTATATGGCGCAGTCCATCGCCGCCTACAGCGGAATCAAGGCGCGCAATGCAGGCCAAGGCGTAAAGATCGGCTATCTTGTCAGTACCCGGAGCATGACCCTGAACTGTCCCGTTTTTTCGATAGGAGACAGGCTGAGTGTAAAAGTTGAGCTGGTTTATGACGAAACGCCTATGGCAGTTTTTGACGGAGCGATCTACCGGACGGAAGAGCTTGTCGCTAAAGCCCGGCGTAATGTATATCAACCCTAAAAAATTCGCGTGAGAATGAATGCAAAATAGAATTCTAGTTACAGGGGCGAGCGGTGGGATCGGCCGGGCAGTTGCGCTCCGGCTCGCACAGGATGGCTTTGAGATTGTCGCTCATTGTGGCCGCAATCGCGACGCCGGGTTGGGAACAGTCGAGTTGATTGAGGCAGCAGGCGGACAGGCTCGTCTTGTCCAATTCGATATTGCCGATCGTGATCAGTGCCGGGATATCCTGGAGGCGGATGTCGAAGAGTTCGACGCTTTTTACGGCGCGGTTCTAAACGCGGGGATTACGCGCGATACTGCTTTTCCGGCCATGACCGATGATGACTGGGATGCTGTTATTCACACCAACCTTGATGGATTCTATAATGTGTTAAAGCCCATTACCATGCCGATGGTATCAGCCCGAAAGGGCGGGCGGATCGTGGTTATGTCTTCGGTTTCAGGGGAGATGGGTAATCGCGGGCAGGTGAATTACAGCGCGTCGAAATCTGGTCTGATCGGGGCGGCGAAATCGCTCGCGCTGGAACTTGCAAAACGGAAAATCACGGTCAACTGCGTGGCGCCGGGCCTGATTGAATCGGCGATGACGGAAAATCTGCCACTTGATGAAATTATGAAAATGATCCCGCTCCGCCGTCTCGGCGATGTGGATGAGGTGGCGGCCACGGTCTCGTTTCTATGTTCCGATGGTGCCGCCTATATCACGCGGCAGGTGATCTCGGTAAACGGAGGGATGGCGTAATGCAGCGCGTAGTTGTCACAGGTATGGGCGGCGTAACCTCCCTTGGGGAAGAGTGGAATAACATTTCAGCAAAAATGCGCGCGGGCGAAACCGGTATTCAGCGCATGGAAAGCTGGGATTTTTATGATGGCCTCAATACCCGCCTTGCCGGGCCGGTGGAAGGTTTTAATATTGACAAACGATATTCGAGAAAGGCGCTCCGTAGTATGGGGCCCGTCTCGAAAATGGCGGTCTACGCGACCGAACGGGCGCTGGAGATGGCAGGCCTTCTGGAAGATCCGGTTGTCAAATCCGGGAAGATGGGGGTGGCCTATGGCTCCTCCTTCGGAAGTACGAAGCCGGTCATCGCCTTTACAGATTTGATTAGGGACGGTCATTCCCGCGATCTGACCGCCACTAGCTATGTCAAGATGATGAGCCATACGACAGCGGTCAATATTGGCGTATTCTTTGGTCTTGCGGGGCGTGTGATCCCGACATCAAGTGCCTGTACCTCCGGTAGTCAGGGCATCGGCTACGCCTATGAGGCGATTAAATACGGAATGCAGGACCTGATGGTCGCTGGCGGGGCGGAGGAACTTTGCCCCACCATGGCGGCGGTTTTTGATACGCTCTACGCCACCAGTATCAAGAACGATACACCGCATTTGTCGCCGCGCCCGTTCGATAAGGATCGGGATGGTCTCGTGATCGGGGAGGGGGCGGCAACGCTAGTTCTGGAATCCTATGATCATGCCGTGGCGCGCGGTGCTCCGATACTGGCTGAAATCGTGGGCTTTTCTACCAATTCAGACGGCCGCCATATCACCAACCCCACTCAGGCAACAATGGAAGTTGCCATGCAAGGCGCGCTTGATAATGCGGGGCTGACCGCATCAGATATCGACTTTATCAGTGGGCATGGCACCGCGACAGAGCAGGGGGATATCGCCGAATCTCATGCAACCAATAAGGTGATGGGAGCAGACATCCCAATCCATTCACTCAAAAGCTATTTTGGGCATAGCCTGGGTGCTTGTGGTGCAATTGAGGCCTGGCTCGGCATTGAAATGATGCGGGAGGGTTGGTTCGCCCCGACAGTTAATCTCGATACGGTTGATGACGCCTGCGCGGAGATTGATTATGTCACTGGAGAGGGGCGGAACGTTGCCGTCCGTCACCTGATGAGCAATAACTTTGCCTTTGGCGGCATTAACAGCTCGCTCATTTTTCGGAACGCTGCCGAAAACGGGATCTAGTTAATCGGGTTGGGGTCGAGGGAGATACCCGGTAGGGCGCCATTCACCGTATTGAAAATAAACTCAGGCGGATCGACGAAGCTGAGTCCCACAACATGGCCGTTTTGCCAGACGAGATTGCAGTTGAACGCCCCGAAACGCGGGACTTCCAGAATAACGTCGCTGGTTGGGCGGAAATCCTGCTTCGTCTGGAAACGCGCGCCGCTAACCGACATGTCGCGCACCACGCCCGGTACGGTTTGTTCGTTGCCCATCAAGCGGGCCCCCCAAAGCAAAGACAGCTTGCCATTCCACATGACCGTCTTGCGTTTATACTTCCGCTTGTCTAACCCGGAAGCGTCTGCGTCATTCTGTTCCGAAATCGTCCTACCCAATCCGACTGTTGCTTGTTCGACTACTATAAACGAGAAGCAAGTAAATCGAAAAGATATTAATATGGAATGAACAGATACCCTTAACAAAAGGTGAAATATAGCCGCCTATAAGGGAAGCTTCATATACTCAGTTTGTGTCAAAGGATTCGTTGCGGGCCTCAACGCGTCTTCTGCGTTGGCCGCGCGATCTAGTCCAGAATTACCATCACCTGACGGCCGGAGACGTCATATTCACCTTTGACGAATTCCTTGCTTTCATCGAACCAGAGTTTCGCTTCCCAATCGCCGGTGAAGGTGAATTTTTCAGTCTTGATATCTTTACCGTTGATCTCGACCGTTTCGTTCGCCTTGGCGATCTTGACGTTCAAAAGATCGAAATCGACGATGTTGAAAAGAAGGGTATTATCGGTAATGCTGTAATGCCAGGGAGAGGTTGGGAAGGCTTTCAGCGGCAGGGTTAGGTCTTTGCCGTTATAGGTGGCGCTATAATCCGTGTCGCCGCGACTTAGGGAGATTTCATGGGCTGTGCCGTTATCGTCGGTTTTGCCGTCCATTTTCTGAAGTTCTCCGCTTGACCAGGTTTCCTTCAGATTCTGGTTAAATCCATAGACCTCCATGCCCAGGAATGAGACCGAGGCGTTGGCGCGCATTTCCTCAATCTCACCTTTTTCATTGCGTATCGTCGTCAGATGCACTTGGCCAATCTTGTCATCTTTAAGATAAACGGAGGCAAATTGGTTTTTTTGAACCTTCTCGGCGAGCGCTGCACCGGGCGACAAGGCAATCAAAACCAACAGCATCAATACAGCGCGCAACATTATCCTTCTCCTTAAATGACAACGGTATTATACAGCCCGGTGGGGATATTTCCCAAAGAATCGTTGAATATTATTATCCATGTACCAAGGGTTTCATTTTCTATTTGGTCGGATAACGAAAATACACTTCTTTTCGCCCTTTTCGGAGCCTTTTATCGGGTCGCGACCTAGACTCTGTGAAGGGGGAACATTAGGTTACAGATAACATATTAAGATGCAAAGAACGAGCTTTGACCCATGCCCGGGGCGCATTTCCCGGCTTTTTCTGAGATTATTGAGCCTTGCAGTCTAACTCTCATAAAAATCTATGCTTGCTGTTCCTG
The DNA here is from genome assembly GCA_937910835.1 of uncultured Alphaproteobacteria bacterium. GTDB lineage: Bacteria > Pseudomonadota > Alphaproteobacteria > Sneathiellales > Sneathiellaceae > Sneathiella. The sequence continues at coordinate 11,328 of CALEMG010000351.1, forward strand.
ATGGCGCTGGCATTGCTCGTGCTGGCTGCGACACCTTTGCACGCCGCGGAGACGGTGCCTGCCGCAGAGACAGCGGAAGTGGATTTAGACTATGATGTCAAAATAAACGGCGCACCGACAGATCCTGTTCTGGAGTTGATAGAGCAATCCTCCCGTCTTGAGCAACTTTCTGACAAACTCCCCTCCAGTCATGCAGCTTTACGCCGCCGGGCTGAAACCGACGTTGAGGGGTTTAAAAAGGTTCTCCGCTCTGAGGGGTATTACGCCAATGAGGTAGAGCTGAAGATTGATAACAAGCAGCAACCCATCGCCATCACCTTTGATATCACGCCGGGCCCGCTTTTTCGGATCACGAAGTTTGATATTCATTTCTCAGAAGGAAAAGATATCCCCGCCGCACCGACGCTATCTGAACTCGATATCGAGATTGGAATGCCAGCTCGGTCGGAGCCCGTCGTCAACGCAGGAACCCAGATAGTCGTCGATCTTGCCAATCGCGGGTTTCCCGATGCGACTGTTGCGACGCAGGATGCTATCGTCGATTTTGCGACTGACGGTATGGAGGTGACGCTGACCATTGATGCCGGGCCTCGTCTCTATATGGGAGAGCTTAGGCTGGAGGGGCTGGAAGAAGTCGAGGAGGACTATATCCGGCGTCTTGCCGAATGGCAGCCGGGCAAGCTCTACGATACGCGCATTCTTGATAACCTGAGGCGGCGCTATCTGCGGAGCGGTCTTTTTGATAGCGTCCGTTTGAAGTCTCGGGAGACGGACCAGCCGGATAGCACCGTTCCGATTACCCTCGTTTTCGTAGAGCGGGACCGGCGGTCTGTCGGTGTTGGTGCGAGCTTCTCGACCAGTGAAGGCTTAGGCACGCAGTATTACTGGGAGAATCGTAATTATTTCGGGGAGGGGGAGAAACTCCGGGCGGATCTGACGATCGCGGAAAT
>CALEMG010000352.1 GCA_937910835.1 uncultured Alphaproteobacteria bacterium
CGCGCACATAGACCTCCCGAAGTACCTCCAGATCGTTGGAGCGTGTTAGCCTGGCCAATATCGAGCGGACAACGGTTGCAAGGGCGAGTGAGGGCAGCAGTAACGCTCTCAGGCATGCCCACAGGCCTTCATCCCAGCCAGGAAAGCCGCCAGCCGGCAGCCAGCGTAAATTAATCGCGAAGAGGATAATCAGAAGGATAGCAAGCCAGAAGTTCGGGATAGAAATGCCAAGTTGGCTTATCCCCATGAGTGTGAAATCCCCCGCCTTGTTATGATTGGCCGCCGCATATAGGCCAATGGAAAGCGCCAGAACAATACTGATAATGATCGACATCACCGCAAGGGGAATGGTAATGAGAAGTGCGCCCTCTATGAGTTCCCAGACAGGAACCTTATAGGCATAGCTGTTGCCCAGCTCCCCCTTCAATATCCCGGTAATCCAGTCCCAGTAGCGTACCATTGGAGGGCGGTCGAGACCGAGTTCTTTTGTGAGGGCGCGAATAGCCTCATCGGACGCATCGACGCCCAGTATCACTAGTGCAGGATCGCCCGGCAGGATTTCCATGACGAGAAAAATAACGATTGATGCGCCGATCAGGGTCGCAATCAACGTTAAAACTCGCTTTGCGATAAAAACGCTCATATAATTACTTGGTGCCAAACATTACGCGTGGAGCAGAGAATAAATTTATTTGCGCACAAATAGGTTATCTGCAGAAAGATAAAGGGTCAATCTCTGATGCGGATGATAAATATGCACCATGCGATAGAATGACGCAGCCTAATTTTTTAGGCTTGTCGTTAAGATGCAGTCGAACTATGCAAGGCGCCTGGAAATTTATGTTTAATCGGCAACTTCGAGCTATTTTTTTGAGATGAATAAGATATTTGCATTCTTTATTGCCTTCTTCCTGTTGATAAGTGCCGCTGTCATCGGGCTCTGGCTGACGGGAAATTTGCCCGGTATCGGCCAGGAAAGAGTAGAGGGTTCTACGGTTCTTGTCGGCGTACCTCAAATTGGCGGGTCTTTCTCCCTTGTTAATCACAAAGGCGAGGCAGTTACTGATGAGGACTATAGGGGAAAGCTTCTTCTGATCTTTTTTGGTTTTACCAACTGCCCCGATGTGTGCCCGACCGAGATGCAGACAATTTCTCTCACCCTGCAGGAACTTGGCGATGATGCCGAAGAAGTGGTGCCGGTATTTATCACCGTCGATCCAGCGCGGGACACGCCAGATATCTTGGCAGAATTTGTTGCAGCCTTCCATCCGGCCATTGTTGGGCTTACGGGCAGTGAAGATGCAATCAGTGACGTAAAGAAGAAGTACCGGGTTTATTCACAGAAGCAGGAAAATGGTGACCCGGATTACTACCTCGTGGATCATACCTCTTTCACTTATTTGATGGGGCGTGATGGCGATTTGATAACAGTTTTCAAATCGCCATCA
>CALEMG010000353.1 GCA_937910835.1 uncultured Alphaproteobacteria bacterium
CTCATTAAGCCAGTCATTATTTGTTGGAACATCTGTCATTTTTATTCTTACATTTTTTGAAGTTCGCGAAGTATAGTACCAAAAAAATGTGGGAGACCCTAGCGGTTTTAGCCTAACCAAATTAGGAGCCTACGAAACTATCATTCGTTTGATCTTGGCAGGCGCCTGTTGCTCTCAGACATATTCCGCGTTTCATGTAGTTGTGATAGCGGTTGACAGACAGTGGCTAACAATCGCAGCATTAAGGGCATTCAACTTATTCAAAATAAGGATTAATAATATGTCGGGAACCGACCAAGAGCTGTTTAACTTAGCTATGTCAGAAGAAGCGCGCCCCTTACTTTATGCTGTGCAAAAGCATATTCAGGAAAACGTTGCGCCAATTACCGAAGAATTCTATGCCCTTAACGAAGGAAAAGAAGACCGTTGGAGCTGGCACCCGCGCCAGCTTGAATTGCTTGACGGCGCTAAGGCAAAAGCCAAGGAATCGGGATTGTGGAATTTCTTCTTGCCCGACGCAGAGACCGGTGAGGGCTTGAGCAATCTAGACTATGCTTACATTGCATCGGAGCTTGGTAAGTTTAGTCTTGCCTCTGAAACCCTGAACTGCAGTGCGCCCGATACCGGCAATATGGAAGTATTGGAGCGGGTCGGAACACCGGAGCAGAAAGAAAAGTGGTTGAAACCATTGCTGAACGGAGAAATCCGGTCGGCATATGCGATGACGGAACCGGGAGAGGCTTCCTCTGACGCAAAGAATATCAGCACCACGGCGCATCTGGAAAATGGCGAATGGGTTATTAATGGCGAAAAATACTATATTTCAGGCGCTGGAGACCCCCGTTGTAAAATCATGATCACCATGGTGAAGACCAGCCCGGATGCACCGTCGTCGAAGCAGCAATCCCAAATTCTGGTGCCGATCGATACCCCCGGCGTTGAGATTCTCGAGGGCATGCAAGTCTTTGGCGAAGATCATGCGCCGCGCGGTCATATGCATATCAAGTTCAATAATGTGCGTGTCCCGGAAGAGAATATGCTGCTGGGAGAGGGGCGTGGCTTCGAAATCTCGCAAGTAAGATTGGGCCCTGGACGCATTCATCATTGCATGCGGTCAATTGGCCAGGCGGAGAAAGCCTTGGAATTGATGGTGAAGAGGGCTGGCAGCCGTACAGCGTTCGGCAAAACCATTTTAAAACTCGGCAAGAACCTCGAAGTGATTGCCCGTGCTCGCATTGAAATCGATGCCATGCGCCTAATGGTGCTGCAAGCGGCGAAAGCGATGGATGTTCTCGGTAATCGGGAAGCTCGTGTCTATGTCAGTGCGGTCAAGGCCATGGTGCCGGAAAAAGTGTGTCAAATTATCGATCAAGCGATCCAGATGCATGGCGCAACCGGAATGTCTCAATGGACGCCCCTTGCCGATATGTATGCAAATCAACGTCACCTCCGCTTCGCAGATGGGCCGGACGAAGTGCATCATATGGTTGTCGGTCGTGCTGAAGCACAAAAGCACGATGCGTGGTAAGGCAAAAAACAGGAGGGATCATGAAAGATTTGATTGTCGAAGAGTTCTTGGTCCCTTCGAGGGACCAAGAACTGAGTATTTTTCTACGCAATAAGCGACGTGCGGATGCCGTTTTGGGCCGGCCGGACCGTACTTTGTTGTTTGTCCATGGGGCAACATACCCTTCTTCAGTGACATTTGATTTTGTCGCGGGAGGCTATTCCTGGATGGATACATTGGCCAAGGCTGGGTTTGACTGCTGGCTAATGGATATCCGTGGTTATGGTCGATCTGATCGCCCGGCGGAAATGGAGCAGGCGGCGGAAGCCAACGGGCCAATCGTGCATACGGACGTAGCTGTGGCTGATCTCGATACGATGATCGAGTATATATTGGCGAAACGCGGTTTGGAAAAATTGCAGCTGCTGGGATACTCGTGGGGAACCCTAATCACAGGCGCTTACACGGCAAAAAATAATGCCAAAGTCGAACGGCTGGCTCTTTATGGGACAAGTATGCTGAATTCAGGCGCGTCCCTGATCGGAAGCGAGAGACCAATGATGGCCTATCGCTATGTGGATGCCCAGTCGATTAAAGCCCGGTGGGAACATGAGCTAGATCCAGAAGAGATAGAGGATATTATCGAGCCTCGTTGGCAACAGCAATGGCTGGACGAGGCCGTCGCCAGTGATCCCAAATCAAACGAGCATGATCCGCCAATGCTACGTGCGCCGACAGGTGTTGTGGATGATAAAGTGTGCCGCTGGTCGCAAGGTATTTTCCAGTATGACCCGGCTGAGGTTAGGGTTCCCACGCTGGTTATCGTTGGCGAAAGGGATATCGAGACGACGCCTGAGGGGGCGCTATCGCTTTATCATAAACTGATCAATGTTCCTCATCGCCGATATACAATTGTTGGCAAGGCTACACATTCCGCCTTGCTTGAACGACGGCGGGATCAGCTGTTTAGGGCAACACAGTCCTTTCTTGAAGAAGAGTTCTAAAGTTAGGCCTGCGTTCCGCACACAAAGTTTTTTACGCGTAATAATCCCATAAAAATAAGAGAAAATATAATGGACTTCGATACTATTGTGCGCGGAAGGCGCTCTATTCGTGGCTACAAACCGGACCCTATTCCGAAAGACGTACTTGAAGAAATAATCGAAATTGCCGCGCGCGCGCCGTCTTCCATGAATACGCAGCCATGGCATTTGCATGTGATCAGTGGCGAGCCAGTGGATCGCTTTCGCGCGGGGAACACAGAGCGGAACCTAGCCGGCGTTCCGTCGTCCAGAGAGTTTAGAGTTGAGGATAAATATGAGGGTGTGCATCGCGATCGTCAGGTGAAAGTCGCCGTTCAGCTTTTTGAGGCCATGGGGATTGAACGACACGATGCCGAGCGGCGCCAGGAATGGGTGCTTCGGGGATTCCGTCAGTTCGACGCACCAGTCTCGGTTATCGTTGCTTATGATAAGGAACTACAAGGGGATATCCGTCATTTTGATCTGGGGGCAATAACCTATGGATTGGTTCTTGCCGCTTGGAGCCGGGGTGTCGGTGCTGTTATCAACAGCCAGGGCATCATGCAATCTCCCGTCGTACGTGAACATGCAGGTATCCCCGAAAATCACGTGATCCAGACTGCGGTCGCTATGGGCTATCCGGACGATAGTTTTCCGGCAAATGCGGTTGTCTCTACCCGCCGGCCGGTTGAGGAAGTTGCAACCTTCATCGGGTTCGAAGACTGAAAGTTAGCCGTTCATTTCGAATGATTACAGTGGATAGACCACAACTGGTAAATCATCTTATAATACGCCCAAACATAATCAGGTGAATCAAAAGGGGAACAACCCAAGGGCACGACTTCAAATAGCTATATT
>CALEMG010000354.1 GCA_937910835.1 uncultured Alphaproteobacteria bacterium
TGGAATTCCACATGTCCGCAACCATATTGACGATTGGGCCGCCGCCGTTTTCCTTCATCCATTGGACATAGCACTCCCGGGCAACCAGAAACCCGCCGGTGAGGTTGGTCTTGATAACGGCATCCCATCCCTTGAGTGTGATTTCTTCAAGCAGGGCGGGGAACTGACCGCCCGCATTGTTGACTAGGCCGTGAATAGCTCCCTGCTGCGTGATGATCTCCGCAACAGTTGCCTTCACGGCGTCCTCGTCGCGGATGTCGCAGGTATGGATGGTGGCATCTCCGCCTGCTTCGGACAATTCGCCTTTCACCGTCTCCAGCTTTTCCAATGAACGCCCAACCAGGGCAACCCGTGCGCCGAGTGAGACCAGTTCATGCGCTGTGCACCGGCCAATCCCGCTGCCGCCGCCGGTAATGACAATGGATTGCCCTTCAAATAGTCCCGGCCGATATATGGATCGATAACTCATTCATGTCTCCCACATTTCTTTTTTTTCTTATTGCGGTCCCGTTCGGCCCCCGACAATTCAGTGTCGCGAAGGATCAGTATTTGACAGATCTTTGCTTGACGTTTACGTTAACGTCAATTTAATTGCTGAGGGCTTCTATAGGCCTTCCATCCTAATTTATAGACAGTTTTGGTCTAATGCTGAAAGGAAAAGAAAGATGGCGACGCTCGAAGAGATTACCGAAGGTATGCGGGAACGGGTTGGGGAGGATAGCGGTCTTGATGCGACGCTGAAATTTGATTTTGGTGATGACGGGATTGTTTTTGTCGATGCGGCGTCCGTGCCGAATACCGTCTCGAACGAAGATGAAGAAGCTGATTGCACCATTACCATCACAAAAGAAAATTTCGAAGCTCTGGCGAACGGCGAGCTGGACCCGACAACCGCCTTTATGATGGGTAAGCTTAAAATTGGGGGCAACATGGGGATTGCCATGAAGCTGCAGAGCGTGTTTTCCTGATAATTCGGAAATTTTGCGCCTATAGGTGAAATTTTTTCTGTACCTTTTGGCCATGAGCCATTATGTAAGGCGCTTCGAATATTAGTTGGAAGCGAGTGGAGCTAGTCACATGACAGCGAGATCAGCACGGAATGGCCGCAATCAGGGCGGCAAGAGCCGTAAAAAAGGCGGCGGCGGAAGCGGGAACGGCCTGACGAAAAACAGCCGGTCCAATCAGCAGCGCGCTGCCCGCAAAATGAATCTGAAAGCTCACGGTCGTCACGCGGCCCGGCGTCAGTTGAAGAAAGTCCAGGCAGCGACACGCGCCGCAGCCTGAGTATTGCGTATTGAAAAAGTAAGGGCGGTTCCGGGATTACCGGGGCCGCCCTTCTTTTTGTGCCTTGGCAAAATATAAAATATGCGGATCTCCCAACCCTTCATATGAGTGTTTGCAGGGTTTTCCGCCAGCGGGACGTTGCTCTTCTGCGGTCTTTATGAGAAGAGAGGCCATCGCAGCAGGGGAGAGGCATCTGATTCGGATCATTGGGCATTTCCATATTGCAAATGATTTGCATTATTAAATAACAGCTCGACGATCACGTCAATAGGTATTAAGAATGATTCGCAATATATTCTCTCGGTGGTTTAGAGCTGATCAATGGCGATGTAGCGCTCGCCTACATTGTCGTACCCTGTTTCGAACGACCAGCCATCTCGCTCCGCGGCGAGAATGATATTCGCACATGCCCGGCTGTCGGAAAGAGCGTCATGGTGATCGAGATCCAGCCCGAGGTAATGCGCAACATTGGGAAGCTTTGTCGGCCGCACCTCCCACATGCCCCGGGCAAGCTTGACCGTACAGGTGAAATCTTGATCCGGCATGGCGAGATCATGGAGGGAACAGCAGCTTTTAAGCACGCGCGAATCAAAGCCCGCATTATGCGCAGCGAGAAAATCCACACCGTCGAACAGGGGCGCAATGTCGGGCCAGAGTAATCCGAAATCGGGCGCATCCATTACATGTTCCCATGTCAGGCCATGAATATGGGAGAAATAGAATTCCGGGCTCGGCGGGCGGATCAGGAAAGACTCCTCATAGACAATCTTTCCATTTTCCCCCCGGACAAGCCCAATGGCACATGCGCTGTCGGGCGCGTTATTTGCCGTTTCAAAGTCAATCGCAAGAAATTTACTCATACACGCCTCTTGCGCTCCTTCTTGTTTGCTCAGGCGGAAGACTCTGCCTTTTTACGCGCTTCGTATTTCAGCTTTTCTTCCTCCACAAGCTCCTTCTTGGAGAGCTTGCCGACCAGTGTCTTCGGAAGCTCTGGCCGGAACTCCACCGCGGCAGGAAGCTCGTGCTTGCCAAGGCTGTCTTTCAGATACTCGCGAAGTTCCTCTAGGGAGAATTCCTCCCCGTTTGGTGTAAGCTTGATAAAGGCCTTTGCCGCCTCACCGCGATAATCATCAGGAATGCCAACGACGGTCACTTCCTCCACATAGGGGTGTTCGAATATCGCTTCCTCGATGATGCGCGGATACACGTTGAAACCACCCGAAGTGATCATATCCTTGGTGCGGTCGACGATATGCATATAGCCGTCCTCATCAATGTAGCCGGTATCGCCGGTCAGAAAAAAACCATCCACGAAGGCTTCGGCGGTTGCTTCGGGCTTGTTCCAGTATCCTTTCATGACATTCGGGCCCTTGATCGAGATTTCCCCGATTTCCCCTGTCGGCATAACTTTGCTCTTGTCATCTACACCAAGAATACGAATTTCAACCCCGGGAACCGGCACGCCCGCTGCGCCGGGAATCCGTTTTTCCGTCATCGGGGTTGAGGTGCCGGAGGGCGAGGTTTCCGTCATGCCCCAGCCTTCAAGCAGGCGGCAACCGGTGACTTTCTGGAATTGGTCCTGCACTTCAACTGGTAGCGGCGCACCGCCTGAGGCACAGAATTTCAGTGACGAAAGATCGAATTTGGAAATCTCCGGATGATTGGCAATCGCCATATACATAGTCGGGACGCCCGGGAAGACCGTTGGTATCTTCTTGTCAAGGTCTTTCATCACGTCGTCCAACTCGAACTTCGGATGGAGGATGATTTCCGCGCCCCCCGCGATACCAAAATTCATGATGACAGTCAGCGCGTATATGTGGAAGAGCGGCAACACCGCGAGAACCTTTTCGGTACCGTCGACGAGGACAGCGTCTTCTCCCTGCTGCATTGCGCGCAGTTGCTGACAGGCAGCGATCAGGTTTTTGTGCGTCAGCATGGCGCCCTTCGGAAGGCCTGTCGTGCCGCCGGTATATTGCAGTACAGCCACCTGTTCCGCCGGATCGGCAACTGGGCTGGCCGTTCCCTTTCCGTCATTCGCAAGCAACTGCTTGAAGGTAATATGCTGATCGTTATTTGGGACTGTCGAAATTTCCTTTGACTTGACCAGCGGATAGAGGAAGTTTTTCGGAAACGGTAGTACTTCCTTCAGGCAACCGACGATGAGCTTCTTCAGCCGGGTTTCCTTCAGCATTCCCGCGATTTTGGGATAGAGGACCTCAAGATCCAGCGTCACCATGAAGTCGGTGTTGCTGTCCTCGATCTTGTGACGTAATTCCCGCTCCGCATCCAGTGGGGAGTAATTCTCACCCGTGACGCCTGCCTTCAGGATACCGAAGACGCAGACGATGT
>CALEMG010000355.1 GCA_937910835.1 uncultured Alphaproteobacteria bacterium
CCAATACAGATTGCTCATCATACCCCCAAGTATTTGGAGATCCTGAATCATAGGTGCGTTTCAGTATCAAGCCAATTAATGGGTCCTGACCCTAGAGCCCCTTTACCGGACGGGCACTAAAGCCGGTCGCGCCGCAGGCGTAGACATGGGTGCCGGTTGGTTTGGCCCGTCATAACTCATGAAAAATTTCGGGTTTTGGCGTAGCTCCGGTATACACAACAAATCCGTTGACCTTATGCCCCTGATTTCCAGACCGGGGTCGTGTAGTTCAACGAGAGCGCGTCCCAGCGTACCCTTGGAAGCCTTGCAGAGTAGTTTGTATCAGGCTCACCTTCTGCGGAACCCTCCTGCTCACTGGAAAGCTTTGCCCCCGTTGTGGCGACATAGGGATAGGCGAAAGCCTGGAAATCAATGCTTTCCAATGCATCGGAGTCCAACGCCATCTTCGCGCTTGCAACCGTACCCGCCAGAGACAGGGCCTGCGCCGCGACCTGGGTAACGTTCATTCCGACTTTTCCGGCGGTTCCCCCAAGCGAGCTGGCCGCATATGCAAGCCTCGGAGCGGCCACGGCAGGTGCTGTGTTTGTCAGAAGCTTCACTGCGATGGCGGCTGGCAGGGTTCCTTCCTGCGCCATTTTACTCAGGTTCGTCTTTGTGCGGAAACCAATTGCGACACCGCCCTCAAGCTGGGAGTTGTCCTTGATATGCTTCAGCGCGGCCCGCGCCGCGTCCTTTGCCTTGTTGATCATACCGGTCCGTTCGGCAGCTGCATCCTCATTGTTTGTAGGATCCTCGACCCTGAAGACAGACGGACCATCATCGTTGGAGGCAGATAAATTCCCTACGCTCATGTCAGCCAGTTCCTCAATTCTAGAGTCATTAACGGCCAGCGTGCTGGAGCCGCCAGGGGTGCTAACCGGTTCATTATTTGTTTCTTCATTATTGGTTTCCGGGCTTTTGTTGTAGTCTAGAAGCGGGCCGACAAATCTGGTCTCGGTAATGTCGCCACCTTCAAGGGGGATGTTGACCGAAGAAATCTGGTACATGGCGAGCTCACCAACGGCTGAGTGAGGCAATTCCTTTGCTGCGCCGGAAATCAGATGCGTCTTGAGTTGCAGAGTAGGCGTAATCTTAAATCCGCCATCATCCTTTTTCTCCAGCGCAAGATTGATACCAAGCCGTGCAAAACCCTGTTGCATGCCGGTCGTCGGCTTGTTTTTTTCGGTCGCCTGAGCCAGTTCGACAATGAAGTCTGTTTCAAGAGTCATGCTTTTTCCAAAGGGCCCTCCGCTCGCCTCCATCTTTTCGGCCTCTTCGATCAGTTGCTTCGAACCCTGGCTAATGACCTCAGTTATTTTGCTGCCCAGCTCTCTCTCGACCTCTCCATTGAGGAGAGAACCGATCACAGCCGTGGCCGTTGTTGCTGCTGCAACCGTTACTGTTCTGACCATGCCGGGAGACATGGTCGAGGAGGACTCACTTTTGGTTTCGGGCTCAGTCTCGACTTCCTTTGCATTTGATACGCTGAAGTCTGCCATCAATGCTTCCTTCCACGGCTCTGCCGGAACTGAAGACTGGGCACCGGCAAACTGGAGGCCTGCGGGTTGAGTGCCGGGCAGGCCTCCGGTGCGGGCCAGCGACGTTGGCAACGGTGCAGCTGATGCGCCGGGCATCTGACGGCTGACCAGAAGTAACGCTGTCGTAAAGACTGTAGCCTGCTTGACGCGCGTACTTAAGCTTGAAGATCCGGCCTGACCGGCACTTGAACCGGCTTTGCCACGGGCGGCTTTCTGTGCCGCGGACCTCTTTCTGCTTTTGGGTTTAGAGGGCAGCTCTACCTGCGGAGTTTTGCTCGCCGATGGCGATAGCGGAGTGATATTGTTTGCCATATTCAATACAGTTTCCAAATTGAAGTTGCTGACTGTAAAAATAGCCTTAGCTGGCCTAATAGTAATATACATAATAGTTATGTTACGATAATCCGGATGAAATCTCTTTTTGCGAGTATAAATACACTTCGATTTGACCGCTGTTTGTGCAGAATTCCGTATGTTCAAAATACAGACGGGCGATTTTTTGCCAAGGCGG
>CALEMG010000356.1 GCA_937910835.1 uncultured Alphaproteobacteria bacterium
GGCATTTCCGACAACCGCCGCCATTGGCTCGATCTTATTCTCGATCCCCCAAAGGCCGGAGCCAAGCGCCGCCGCAATCGCGATATGCGGATTGATATCCGCCGCCGCAATGCGGTATTCGACCCGCTGCGATTTATCCGTTCCCGGAATGGCACGAAGGGCGCAGGTGCGGTTCTCAATGCCCCAGCTTGCCTCCGTCGGCGCCCAGAAACCGGGGATCATCCGCGTATAGCTGTTGATCGTCGGTGCGATCATCGCTAGAAATTCCGGCATCAGCTTTTGCTGTCCGCCAATGAAATAGCGCATGGTGTCGCTGAAATTATTCTCTTTGCTCTTATCGAAGAAGAGCCCCTCACCGTCCTTGCCCTGAAGCGACAGATGGATATGACCGCTTTGACCCGGATAATCAGGCGACCATTTCGCCATGAAGGTCGCCATCAGGTCATTTTTCTGCGCAAGAATTTTGGTGAATGTCTTGAACAACGCGCCCTTGTCGGCGGCTTTCATGGCATCATCATAGACAAGTGCCGCCTCCAGCACGCCCGGACCGGTTTCAGTATGCAGCCCTTCGATGGGCAAATCCATCTCCTCGCACAGAGCAAGAAGCTGCTCATAGAAATTATGCTCGACAGACGCACGAAGGAACGAATAGCCGAAGTTACCCGGCGTGAAAGTATTGAGATCGTAGTAATTTTTCTCGCGCACTGACTGCGGCGTCTCGTTAAAGAGGAAAAACTCGAATTCGCAGGCCGCCGTCGCCTTGATGCCCATATCCTCCGCCCGCTTGAGCACGCGCTTCAGGGTCTGTCGGGGGCAGACATGAGCCGCGCGATCACCGAATTCCAATTGGAAAAACAGCATATTGTCTTCCAATGGCAACTCGCGGCAGCTATCAATGATCGGTATCACCTTGGCGTCTGCATAGCCGTTCGACCAGCCAGTATAGCTATCGGTGTCATAGAGCTGGTCATTCACGTCCCAGCCGAGCACCACATCGCAAAAGCCGAAACCGGTTTCCAGAATGCTGAAGAACTTGTCCTTGCTGAGATATTTGCCACGCAGCACGCCATCAATGTCAAAGACGCCGACCTTGACAAAATCGAGGCCTCTGTCCTCCACGATACTACGGGCGTCGGTGACTGTTTTAACGAAACGCGCGTCCATACATTCCCCCTTCGAGATCTGTCGAAAGTAAGCCTACCCTAACGGTTCAAAATCTCAAGCGCCTGTTGATGAAGTTCCTTTGTTGCGGCGGCAACAATTGTCCCGTCTGAATTAAGGTCTGGGCGATTGCCCGACCAGTCCGTGATAATGCCGCCTGCTTCTTCTATCACCGGGACGAGCGCCATATAGTCATAGGTCTGCAAGTCCGTCTCCACCGCGAGATCAGCCCAGCCGGAGGCCACCATCGCATAGATATAGCAATCCCCACCATAACGGCGGATGCGGGATTTTTCACGAAGCGCGGCAAATTTTTCACGATTATCGGGGGAGAAATATTCGAGTGCGGTCGTCATCAGGATGGCCTCCTCCAGTGACTGGCATCCGCTGGTCCGGCAGGGTGCGCCATTGAAGAAACAACCCTCTCCCCTGACCCCAATCCAGAATTCATCGAGTTCCGGCATCGAGATCGCGCCGATGCACACATCATTGTCCCGTGTATAGGCCAGCAGCGTGCCATAGAGCGGCAGTCCGGAGATAAAACTCTTGGTGCCGTCGATGGGATCAATCACCCAGATATCGGAAAGCTCCGCCCCTTCAAAGCCGTGCTCTTCGCCGAGGATGCCATGCCCCGGGTAACGCTCCGTGATCATTTCACGGATCCGCGCTTCGCATTCCCGGTCGGCAATGGTGACCGGGGACCTATCCATTTTCTGAATAACATCAATGGGTTTGCGAAAATAGGAACGGGTGACGGAAGCGGCGGTCGTCGCCAGTGAGCAGGTAAAGTCTGCCAAATCGGCGAGCTCGCCCGTAATGGGGGCTGTCATAACAATGGTTTTGGACATGGCCTCATGGATCGTCTGGGAATTCTAAATGCCTCTTCATAACAGCAGCGACGGCACAACTCCACATTTATTCCAACGAAATTTCGGGCAAATCAACAAATTCCATAAAAAACTAGCCCGCTTCGCCATATTCCGCGAGGGCCTCCGCCAGCCAGGCCCCGACATAGCGGCTAAATGAACTGCGGACATAAATGTGAAAGGCGCCTTCCCCCACTTGCTCGACAATGGCCTGCGATTTTGCGATCAGGGTTTGAACGCAGTCACCGGGCGCGAAGACACGGGGATGAAAATCCACCTCGGAACTTTTCATGAGTACTTGATGGCAATACGGGCCGGATAATTCGAATATCGTGCGGTTCGCGCTGACATCATTCACAGCGACATGCTGTCCGGCGAGTGCCTCTTCAAGCGATTGAATGAGTGCTGTCGCCTCCCCCGCGCCAATCAGCAGCCATTCATCGGGCGATAGCCAGAGCGCTTTGAAGTCTTTGCCCGTCGCCACTTTGTTCGGCGTTTCGGGTAAGTCAATGCCTGTCGCGGACTTCACCGCTTCCGCGAAAGACGAATCGCCAATATCCCCGCGCAAATTAACCTGCGCATGCGGAGAAAGCTCTTTCAAGCCGTCCGGGAAGCTGTCAGTGATTGCGGCGGCGGGGGTGACCCAAGCTTCATTATCAGCCATTCAACCGCTCCCCTTCCTTGTCATAGAAAATCGGATCGACGATTTCCGCCGTTACCGTCTTGTCCAAGAGCGGAGCGAATATTTTCTGACCCTTCTTTTCATGGCCGCCCTTCACAAGCGCAAGCGCGATCGACCGGCCAAGGGTTGCGCTGTAATAGCTCGATGTCACATGCCCGACCATCGGCATGGGTTTCGGCGCGTTGGTATCAAAAACAAGTTGCGCCCCTTCGGGCAGAACCTCCTCCGGTGCCGCGGTGAGGAGACCAACCAGCTGCTTGCGATCCTCGCGGGCCGTATCGCTCCTCGTAAAGGATCGTTTGCCGATAAAGTCGGGCTTCTTCTTGGAGACGATCCAGTCCATCCCCAGATCCTGTGGCGTCGTG
>CALEMG010000357.1 GCA_937910835.1 uncultured Alphaproteobacteria bacterium
CGCCTGCCGAGGTGGTTTCCGGCGAAATCCTCTATAATGGCAAGGACATGCTGAAAGTCACGCCCGCCGAGATGCAGAAAATACGCGGGATCGAGATTGCCATGATCTTTCAGGACCCGATGACCTATCTCACTCCGGTGTTCACCATCGGCACGCAGATGATCGATGTTATCCTTGCCCATCAGCAGGCGCTCGACAGGCACGCCCGCAAGAACAAAAGGCAAGCCCGGGCCCATGCCATCGAGATGCTGCGAAAAGTCCATCTGCCGAACCCGGAAAGCCAGATCGACCGCTATCCGCATGAGCTTCCCGGCTGAATGCGGCTACGGGTTCTGATCGCGTCGGCGCTCTCGGGCTCGCCGAAACTGCTGATCGCTGATGAGCCGACGACGGCCCTCGACGTAACGATCCAGGCGCAGATTCTCGATCTCATCGCCGAGCTTGTCGAGGATATGGGCCTTTCCGTCATCATCATCACCCATGACCTTGGTGTGGTTGCCAAGGTATGCGACAATGTCGCGGTGATGTATGCGGGGCAGGTGGTGGAATATGGCACCATCGATGAGGTGTTCGGCAATCCGAAGCATCCCTATACGGAAGGCCTGCTCAAATCCATTCCGCATCCGGGCAAGCCACCGGAGGAACTCTACGGTATTCCGGGCTTTTTGCCCAATCTGCTGACCCCACCCGTGGGCTGCCGCTTTCAGGAACGATGCGCGAAAGCCATGGAAATCTGCGGCACTCCGCCCCGGAACCGGAACAATGCGGACCATGACCGGACAGTGCTCTGCCATCTTTATGAGGAGGGATTTGCGGATGCTTGAAACCCATGATCTTACGGTGGGCTTCCCAGTCCGCGCAGAGGGCAAGAAAGCGGTCCTGACGGCGGTCAACAAGGTCAACCTTCATATTGATAAGGGCGATGCGTTGGGGCTGGTGGGCGAATCCGGCTCCGGCAAATCGACGGTCGGCCGGACGATCCTGCATCTCAACAAATCGACCGGCGGCAATGTCATCCTCGATGGTCAGGATATTACCAGCCTGAATACGGCGGATGAGAAAATCCTTCGTCGCCGGGCACAGATGGTGTTTCAGGACCCGCATTCGGCGCTTAACCCTCGGATGACGATCATGCGCTCGGTCGCCGAGCCGCTGATCCTGCACACGAAATTGCGTGGCGCGCAGCTGCGGGAGAAGGTCGGTTCACTGCTGGAGATTGTCGGACTGCAGAAGCAGTTCCTCTACCGCTATCCGCATGAGTTGTCCGGCGGCCAGAAACAGCGGGTCTGTATCGCCCGGGCCATCGCGCTCAATCCGGAGCTTCTGGTGCTGGATGAGCCGACGTCGGCACTCGATGTGTCGGTGCAGGCGCAAATTCTTGAATTCCTGAAGTCTATCCAGAAGGAACTTGATCTCACCTATCTCTTTATCTCCCATAACCTTGCGGTGATCCGCTATGTCTGCAATCGCGTCGCGGTCATGTATCTCGGCCAGATTGTCGAGCAGGGGGAGACGGAGGAAGTCTTCAACAATCCCAAGCACCCCTATACGAAGGCCCTGCTGGAAGCCGTGCCGCTGCCCGAACCGGGTCAGCCCCGGCGCGGCAAGCCGCTTGTCGGCGATATTCCGAGCCCGCTTGACCTGCCGAAGGGTTGCTTTTTTAATAACCGCTGTGAGAGGGCGATGGCGGGCGTTTGCGATAAAGCGCCGGTGCCGAACTTCACAGTCGAGAACGGGCGGGAGGTGCGCTGCCTTCTCTATGATCCGGCATTAGCTCCGCAGGCGGCTGCTGCAGTCTAGATCCGCGCGTTCGAGATATTCCGGACGATCAGCCGCATCAGCTCCCCTCCGGTGGACACCCCCATTTTCGCGAGCATGCGGGCGCGGTGGATTTCCACCGTGCGGGGGCTGATGCCAAGCTCTGCCGCGATCTCCTTATTGGCGAGCCCCTTGATCAGCAGTTCGAACACCTGATTTTCCCGGTTGGTCAGTTCTTCAAGGCGCTGGCTGAGCGCGCTCCCTTCCAAAAGGCCCGCGCCGCTGGAGGTATCGCGGCTCTGCTTGATCATCTTGGCGACGGTGCCGGCGATGATCCGCCGCATCTGCACGACGGGCCGCCCCGATGCCTCCCGGACGAGGGTCAGGACCTGTTGGTCATAGCCCACGGAATTGAGTACGATCAGGTCTTGGTCCCGAAGCTCCTTCGCCGCATGGAGCAGGGCGTCCTGATTATAGGCCGGGGCATAGACCGACTTCACGCGGGAATCCCGCACTTCCTTCCCGCGGGTAAGCTGGCCTTTAAGTGGGCGGATCTGGCCGACTTTCTGCCCCGCAACCAGGATCGATTCCGTGAATTTATCAAGGGCGTTCTGCGCATGGATGACATAGGGATTGGTGGTGCCAAGATCGAACACCCCGGTCGAAGCGATGACGGTGAGGTCATTGACCGTCTTGCCACGCCCCTCGCAGAGCTCGAGTATTTTCTGGCGCAACCAGCTTTCCGATATGGCGACGATGGAGCCGTCTTTTAGGCTGGTGGCGATCCCGGCTTCGTCCGGGCGCGGCTCCAGCTCCATGATCTCGGCCGGCGTCAGATCGTCAAGCGCGCCTTGTTCGACAACCTCTATCCCATTCGGCAGATGGGCGAGAATTTCGTCGATCATGTCCTGCCGGGGAGATTGTCCGGCTGTGATAAATGTCAGTCGTTGCAAACAGGGTTCCTCTTTTGCGCGGTGCAACTGTCTCGTCATACTATATCGCGGCTCTACGCTTGCGCCAGCCTAAAGAGGAGGGCAAGCCTAGGTGCCGATACGTATTTAAGCGGGCGGTCGTTCGCGATAGGCTGACCTCTCAATACAGAAAGAAATTGAGAGAAGAAAATGGCTGAACAGTTAGGTGCCGCCGTAACGGCGCAAGGAGAGGAACGCCCGCTCGGGCCGGGAGAGCGTTATTTGAGCGCGGACGATGTGGAGGCGCTGGCACTCGGCGCATGGATCCTCGGGACCGGCGGTGGCGGCTCGCCCTATCTCAGCCTTCTGAATGTGCGGCAACTGTATAAGCAGGGGCATAAAGTCGTCCTGAAAGACCCGATGACATTGCCCGATGATGCGCTGGTTGCGGTTCTTTCTACGCAGGGCGCGCCGATTGTCGGCATGGAGCGGCTCGGGGATCCTGAGAACTCCCTGAAACCACTTCGTATTCTCGAAGATTATCTCGGGCGCAAGTTCGATGCGGTGATGCCGGTGGAAATCGGCGGCGGCAACGGGGTCATGCCACTGATGGTTTCGGCCATCTCCGGCCTGCCGACCATAGATGCGGACAGCATGGGCCGGGCCTATCCCGAAGCCCAGATGACCAGCTTCTCCGCCGCCGGGCTGCAATGCTTTCCGCTCGCCATGGCCGATATTCGTGACAATGAAATCCTGATCAAGACCGCGGACAGCTGGAAATGGATGGAGCGGATCAGCCGGAAAATCTGCACGGAGCTTGGTTCCACCGCCTCCACCTGCAAAGCGCCAAGATCGGGCGCGGAGGTCAAGAAATTCGGCGTTCTGCATACGACAACGAAGGCGATCGGCCTTGGTCGCGCCGTGTTCGAGGCGCGCAAAAACCATACCGATCCGGTCGCGGCAATTGTTGAAAACTGTGACGATCTCAAGCTCTTCAAGGGCAAAATCACCGATATTGAGCGGCGCACGACGGAAGGATTCCTGCGTGGTCGCGCCGAGTTGGACGGCATGGATGAGGATCAGGGCAGGCAGTTCACCCTCGATTTCCAGAATGAATATTCCGTTGGCTCGCAAGACGGCAAGCCTGTCGTTATGACGCCGGACCTGATCTGCGTCGTTGACAGCATTAATGGCGACGGCATCGCGACGGAGACGATCCGCTATGGTCAGCGGGTGACGGTTCTGGCCCTTCCTGCACCGGAAATCTTCCTCACCCCGCGCGGGCTGGAACTTGTGGGTCCGCGTGCGTTCGGGTTCGATTTTGATTATAAATCAGTATTTTAAGGGATAAATCTCATGCAACGCATTGGCATTGATGTCGGCGGGACCAATACGGACGCGGTTCTCGTCGATCAGGATACGGTGGTTGGCGCGGTGAAAACCCCGACCACCCGGGATGTGACCGGTGGGGTCGCCACGGCGCTGGAAGATCTGATCACGCTCGTCGGGCCGGAGGCGAAGAACGCCAGTTCCGTCACCATCGGCACGACGCATTTCCTGAATGCGGTGGTCGAGCGGCGACGGCTGAACAAGGTGGCGGCGGTGCGGATTTCTCTGCCAGCTTCTGCAAGTTTACCGCCCTTTGTTGACTGGCCGGAGGATGTGGCAGCGATTGCCAACGGCGGCCATTACATGGTGCGCGGCGGTCATGAATATGACGGGCGGGAGATTGTTCCGCTTGACGAAGAAGAACTTGCGCGTGTTGGTCGCGACATCCGTAAGGCGGGAATCACCTCCGTCGGGATCAGCGCGGTCTTCTCGCCGCTCAACGCGGAGTTCGAGGAGCGTGCGCGCGAGATTATCGAGGCCGAGTGTCCCGGCGTGCGCATCACCTGTTCGCACAGCCTTGGCCGGCTTGGCCTGCTGGAGCGGGAGAATGCGACATTGCTCAATGCGGCGCTGCTCGATCTTGCGGAGGAGGCGACGGATGCTTTTCAACAGGCTCTTGAGCAGCTCGGCATCACCGCGCCGCTCTACATCGCACTCAATGATGGAACGGTCACGAATGCGGAGATGACGCGGAAATTCCCGGTTTACTGTTTCGCCTCCGGCGCGACCAACAGTATGCGCGGCGCAGCGTTCCTCTCGAAGATCGAGAATGCCATCGTCTGCGATGTCGGCGGCACGACAACGGATATCGGCTCCCTCGTCAACGGCTTCCCGCGGGAGGCCAACAGCACGGTCACCGTCGGCGGGGTGCGGACTTTGTTTCGCATGCCCGATCTTATTTCCATTGGCATCGGCGGCGGCACGCGCGTGCATGACGATCCGCTGGATGTTGGCCCCGACAGCGTCGGCTTCCGTCTGACGGAGGAGGCGCGGGTGTTCGGTGGCTCTCAGTTGACATTGACCGATGTTGCTGTCTCGAAAGGGTTGATGGCGGCGGGGGACGCCTCCCAAATTGCCGATCTCGCGCCGGACTATGTGGATGATATCCTCGCCATCGTACATGAGCGGATTGCCAGCAATGTGGATCGGATCAAGACAGAGGCGACGGAAGTGCCACTCATTGCCGTCGGGGGCGGTGCCCCCCTGATCCCGACGGAAATTCCGGGCATTTCCCGGGTCCATCATGTGGAGAATTTCGCCGTCGCCAATGCGGTCGGGGCGGCCATCGCCCAGATCAGCGGGGAGGCGGATCAGGTGTTCCAGGGGCTGTCGCGCGATGAAGCGCTGGCTGAAGCCCTTAAAATTGCGGAAGAAAAGGCGATCAGCTCCGGTGCGGCGGCGGATACGCTGAAGACCATCGAGATGGAGGATCTGCCCATCGCCTATATTCCCGGACATGCAATCCGCGCCCGGGTGCGGGTCATTGGCGATATTGCGGCGCTCGCGGAGACATAATCAGAAATTTCTTCTATTCGATGCATGAATTGAGTAGCATAGCCCGCCACAGTTGGGGCCTTGCTCCGTAAACTCAATTCATGCTGTCGCGGGTGTGTCCCGCAGAGGAAATCTGGTTCCGGTGACAAAGTTACTTCGCATAGCTCTGCCCCTTGGCCTTTCCCTGTTTCTTCTATTGCTGCAACCGGTGACGCCCTCCAAGGCTGAAGACGGGGTTGCTAAGGATGAGATCCTGTTCGGCCAAACCGCGGCGTTTGAAGGGCTGGCGGCGGCCCTCGGCGAGGGGATGCGCGATGGTCTGCTTGCTGCGTTTGAAGAGGTAAACCGCAACGGCGGCATTCATGGCCGTAAACTCCGCCTGCATTCCTATGATGACGGTTACAAGCCGGCGATGGCCATCCAGAATGTCAACCGGCTGATCAGTCATGACAAGATATTCGCGCTGGTCGGCTGTGTCGGCACCCCAACCAGTAAGGCAATTGCCCCGGTCGCGGCGGCAGCGCATATTCCCCTGATCGGCCCGTTCACGGGCGCGGAATTCCTGCGTAGCTCTGATCAGGCGAATGTCGTCAATCTCCGTGCCTCCTACGAGCAGGAGACGGAAAGCTGGATCAAGCATCTGACGGAGGATCTCGATATCAAGCGTGTCGCTGTCTTCTATCAGGATGACAGCTTCGGTCGCGCGGGTCTCGCCGGTGTACGAGAGGCGCTGGCGCGGCGCGGGCTGGAGATCGTGGGGGAGGGGCGCTATATGCGCAATACCACTGCGGTGAAACGGGCGCTGCTTGCCATCCGCGACAGCGAGCCGGAAGCCGTCGCCATGATCGGCGCATATAAAGCAAGCGCAGCCTTTATCCGTCTTGCACGGGAGCTTGGCCTCAATGTCATCTTCATGAATATCTCCTTCGTCGGGTCGAAGGCGCTTTCGGCGGAGCTGGACGGCGATGGCAGAGGCGTCTATGTCACGCAGGTCGTGCCCTTTCCCGACGACAGGGATATTCCAGTCGTCGATGCCTATCGCAAAGCACTGACCGCCTATAACCCGGCGCTTGATCCCGGGTTTGTCTCGTTGGAGGGATATCTGGTCGGGCGGTTTGTCGCGGCTGTGCTCAAGGAGATTGGGCCGGAGCCGACGCGGGAGAAATTCCTCGCCGCCGTAAAGTCAATCCGCCGCTTCGACATCGACGGGCTCGAACTGATCTTTGGCCCCGGTGATAATCAGGGGCTGGACCGGGTATTCCTGACCGAAATAACGGGCGATGGCAGTTTTCGTGCCATTGATCGGCTGACAAAATGACGGAACCGCAGGCTGTGAAAAAGGGCGCAGGCCCGACGCTTAAAATAAATGGAAAGCATGTCCTCGCGCTCGGCATTCTGGCGGCGATGAGTGTCGTTGCCGGTATTATCGCCTGGTACTCTTTCGATCATGTGTCGCAATCGACCGAGAAGATAACGCGTGGCAGCATCCCCGAGATCGAAGTGGCCCTGCAGCTCGCCCAGATAAGCGCCGAGATTGCCGCCTCCGCCCCGGATCTGATGGCCAACACGACGCTTGAAGATCACAAAAAGACCGTCGAAGCGCTCAATCAGCGGGCCTTTCGGCTCTCCGAGCTGACCGATCGGTCGCGCGATGTCTTCGGGGAATCAGGGAGCTGGCGGACGCTTAAGGACATCGAGCATGAACTGGTTCTGAGCCTCGGCACGCTTAAAACCGATGTTGAAGCACGGCTTGCGGAGCAGGAAGAACGGCAGGAAGCGACCGAGCAACTGACCCGCCTGCACCAGACCTTCCTGCTCAGGATGGAACCGCTGATCGACGATGCGGTTTTCGATTTCGTCATGCAGGGGGAATGGCTCTCCGCCAGGAGCAATGTCTATATCGCGGACCTGGTCGAAAGTTCAACGCAAAAGGTTGGCGAGTTCCTGAAATTCGGCGATACCATCGACGACTTGGAAGGCGTGCTGTCGGCGGTTATTCTGGCGTCTGACCTCGACAGCTTCGGCCCGCTTCAAACCCGCTACAGCGCTTTGGAGGCGGAGATCGAGGAGAATGCCGCGCGCTGGGCGGCAGAGGCAGGGGAACCTGCCTTTGTTGACCTTGCGCAGAATATTCTCGATTTTGGGCGCGGCCTCGACAATATCTTCATCCTGAAAGAGCAGGAGCTCTGGCAGACGCCACCGGGCCAGAGCCCGCCGCTCTCGCCCAAGCTCGTGCAGAAGGGGAATCTCCTCAGGCTCGGCCATGAAAGCTTTCACACGGTCTATTCCAGCGCTCTGGTTGAGGTGGTCAAGAATCTCGAAAACAGGTCCCAGAGCGAAACCCGGCAGTCGGGCAGCGAGCTCAGCGATCTTATTCTTGACGGGGCGAACACGCTGCACCTTCTTCTGTCGCTCCGCGCGGAAGGAAATCTGGTGGCGAGTATTCTCGGTGAAATGTCGAACGTACCCGACGTCGCGAATATCGGCCCCTTCGCGGAGCGCTTCGAGGCGTCGGAGGCGCGGATCAAGGACATGCTGGCCGACCTCGGGACCGCGCGGGAAAAAACCGAACTTCGGAATATTACTTTGAGCCTGCTGAATATCGGGACCGGAGAGAGCAACTTATTTGAGCTACACCGGGCGGAACTTGATAGTAGCGAACGGGCGGTGGCGGCGCTGGCCACCAGCCGGGAGCTAGCCGCCAGCCTGCAGGCGGAGGTGGCAAAACTGGTCGCCGCCGCGCGCGAACGCGGCGTGACCGCAGAGGGGCATTCTGCCGAGGTAATTGAGCTTGGCCGCTATCTTCTGGTGCTGGTAGCGATGGCGAGTCTGGCAACCGCGGTTCTTGTCATGCTCTTCTATATTCGCCCGCGCATCATTCGCCCGCTCGAAAATATAACCGGCGCAATGACCCGGCTGGCCGACGGGGATACGGGCGTTGATATTCCCTATCGCGGTCGCAATGACGAGGTGGGGGATATGGCCAACGCGCTCGCCGTGTTCCGTGATACCGCTATTGAAATACAGGAATCCAACCACCGCGAGATCGAGGAGGGGCGCCGCCGTCTGATCAGCGCGATCGAAAATATCTCCGAGGGCTTCTCGCTGTATGATGCCAACGATAAGCTGGTCGTCTGCAACAGTGTCTATCGTGACCTCTTCTTCCCGAAGAAGATTATCGAGACGGAAATCGGCAAGAGCTTCGAGGAGATCATGCGCAATGCGACGGGGCAGGCGCTCATTCAGGATGCGCTGGATCGCGAGAAGGACTGGTTGACGGAAAGCCTCGAAAATCATCGCAAGCGGCTGAATTCGGGAATGCTTCGGCGCTCCGATGGTCGCTGGGTGCTGGTCAATGAACGCAAGACGGAGGACGGCAGCACTGTTGCAGTCTATTCCGATATTACCCAGATCAAGCAAC
>CALEMG010000358.1 GCA_937910835.1 uncultured Alphaproteobacteria bacterium
AGGCAGCAGGCAAGATAATTGGACGGCAGAGACAAGGGCGCCGCGGTCTGATGCTTTTGCTCGGCAGTCATCTGTTCTGCTTGATGATGAATATGTGATCCGTTGTCCTGTTGGGCTCCATCGCTTCGTCCCACGGAAAAGAGAAGAATACAGGAGAGCCCGGCTTCGCGCAGCGTCAGTCTGCACTGGCAATCATTCAGGGCTTCGTTACCACAATGTTATGGTCGCCATTATCCCTTGCGCTGGTGGTCGTCCTGTCTCAGGTGCAGGGTGTCACATCGTCTATGATTACGCCGTTGGGGTTGCTCGGCGTTCTGTTTCTGTTTGCCCTCAGCTTTGCCGTCAGTCAGTTGGAAGTCTGGCTATGGCGCAATAAGATTGATCCGAGCGACTTCGTGATTGAAGATCAGCTGGGCGGTAGCTCCTTCCTCAAGATCCTGATACGCGTCATCTTGCTCGTCGTGGCAATTTTCTCTGCCATCACATTTTTGTCCATGGTGGCGTCTGTCCCGGTTGCCGTCGCGGTCACATTGGCAATTCCACTCATCACGCTTGTCTGGCTCATCCTTCAATGTCACGGCGACGTCGGCGCTTGCTTCCGTGGTCCGGTAGCCAATACGATCTTTCGAACCTTGCCGTCCCAATCGTCGGAAGTCGGGATATTATTGGTTGCGGGGTTTATGGGCCCGGTGCTTGTCGCGCTGATGCCATCAGCAGAAATCAACGCCTTTTTACATAGCCATCATACATCACCGGGCGCGATCGTCCTCGCGGGATTCTTTGTGATTGTGGCCGGTGGCGTGCTCGCAGTTAATCCGTTGATCTCCGTCACGATCGTGCTGGGCGTTCTTGCTGATCCCGTCGCACTTGGCATCCATCCGGTTTATCTTGCTTTGTCAATTCTCGTCAGCTGGGTCATTGCAACGGCGCTATCACCCTTTACCGGCGTAACCATCGTGACGGCAAGTATGTTCGGCGTTAAATCGACGACCCTTACCCTCGTCTGGAACCGGCTTTTTGGCGTGATCGCACTGATCATTTGCGCAGGCCTCATTCTCATCTTTGGCAAGGTTACAGCGTTGCCGATCCCTTAACTTGGATAAGGAGCTAAAAATGCAGGACCTCTTAATAGATCAACCAGTAGATGGCGTTGTCCGACTCCGTATTAATCGGCCAGAGGCACGAAACTCTCTGTCGGTGCAGTTGCGCAGGAAAATTGTCGCCGAGTTGGCGCGCCTGGATGCGGACAAGAAAGTGCGGGCCGTTATTCTGGCTGGCGGAGAGAGAGTGTTCGCGGCGGGCGCGGATATATCCGAGCTGAAAGGCACATCTCCCATCGGCATGATGCAGCGGGCGACTAATCTCATGTGGGCGGCAATCGCGGGGTTTAGCAAGCCACTGATCGCCGCCGTTCGCGGGGCGGCTTTTGGCGGCGGCTTTGAACTGGCAATGAGCGCCGACATCATCGTTGCGGGCAGCAAAAGCCGGTTTGCGCTTCCCGAAGTGACGCTCGGGCTTATTCCCGGCGGCGGGGGAACCCAGCGATTGATCCGACTTGCTGGAAAGCATGTGGCGATGGATATATTGATGTCGGGGCGCGTTCTGAGTGGGGAAGAAGCTCTTGGGTTTGGTATTGTTAGCCGATGTGTTGAGGATGCAGAGATCGAAGACTTGGCGGTCGAACTTGCAACAACCATTGCCGCTAAGGCGCCACTGGCGATCCAACTAGCAAAGGAGGCAGCGCTTTTGGGGGCAGACGCGCCGTTAGCGACGGGGCTTGCGCTTGAGACACGGGCCATTCAGGTGCTGTTTGATAGCGATGATATGGATGAAGGGACAGCCGCATTCTTCGAAAAGCGGCCTCCTAAATTTACTGGCCGATGATAATACGCCGATCACCAAGTCCTCAGCGGAGTCGATAACTGAATTATAACGAATTCAAGAGCTTGACATTGCATCCAGTTTAATGAATGAATAATCAGTCATTAATAAAAACATATCATGACAACGGGCAGGAAACGAAATGGCCTTCAATCACGACGTTGTGGCAAATTGGGAATTTGCTCCGGCGGTTCAGACGATAAACCCTTCGGATTGCTTCCTGTATGCCTTGTCCGTTGGTATGGGGCGCGACCCGCTGGACAGGGGAGAGCTCCCTTTCGTCTATGGACCCGAGGTCAAAGTGCTGCCGACTATGGCGGCGGTTGTTTGCACGCCGGGTTTCTGGGCGGAAGATGCGCGCATGGGGATTGATATCACCCGTATATTTCATGGTGAGCAGAGCGTGACACTACATCAGCCGATCCCGGCTGGAGTAGAACTGACCGGCCATACACGAATTTCGGATATTATCGACAAGGGCCCTGGCGGCGGCGCCATTATCGAGGTGGAATGTGTTGTCAGGGACGCAGGAGGCCAGCCTGTATGGACGGTCAACCGTTCTGCTTTTCTTATGGGCGTGGGGGGGTTTGGCGGGAAAGGCCGTTCCGTTTCTCCGCCTGCGGTGATTCCGGATCGAGAACCTGACGAGATTGTTGACCTGCCGACAACCGGGCAGCAGGCGCTTCTCTATCGCCTGAACGGTGATTTTAATCCTCTGCACGCTGATCCAGATGTGGCGGAGCGTGCCGGTTTCCCCCAGCCGATCTTACACGGGCGTTGCACCTATGGCATCGCTGGCC
>CALEMG010000359.1 GCA_937910835.1 uncultured Alphaproteobacteria bacterium
AGAGCGACGTTGACGACGTGGTGGATATTCTCTGGGATACGGCGCTGCGCTTGGAAAACGGAGATTTGTCGCTTGCCGAAGCGGCTTTGCGGGAAGCGCAGGAAGCCCTGATGGAGGCGCTGAACAACAACGCCAGCGATGCCGAGATTAAGCGCCTTGTCGAGGAACTGCGTGCCGCCATGGAGAACTTCCTCCAAGCTCTTGCGCAGCAGGCACAGCCCATGGATGAGCAAGCGGCCGGCGATCCAAACAGCCAGGATCAGTTTATTGAGTCGCAAGATCTCCAAAATTTGCTGGATCGGATTGATCAGTTTGCCCGCGGTGGGGCCCGCGATGCAGCGCGGCAATTGCTGAGCGAACTTCAGGATATCATGGAAAACCTGAAGACAGCTGAAGCGCGGCAGCCGTCCGCCGATCAGCAGGCGGCGCAGCAGATGCTAAATGAACTCGGCAAATTGATGCAGAAGCAGCAGGAACTGCTGGATGAGACCTTCCGCAAATCTCAAGGCCGACAATCCCAGCAGGGAAACAGAGACGGCCAGCAGGGCCAGCAATCGCAAAACGGGACGCAACCGGGTCAGCAGGGACAGCAAGGGCAGTCCGGGCAACAAGGCCAGCGGGGCAACCTGCAGGATTTGGCCGAAGTTCAGGAAGCGCTACGCCAGATGCTCGGCGATTTGATGGGTCGGCTTGGCGCGGAAGGGGAGATACCGGGCGCGCTTGGCCAGGCGGAACGGTCCATGAATAACGCGCGGGACGCCCTAGGGCAGGGGCAGGGGCAATCCGCCCTGCAATCTGAAAATGACGCTCTTGAAAGTCTGCGCCAAGGAGCAGAATCGCTTGCTCAGCAAATGATGGAGAACGGGCAGGGAGAAGGCACACAGTCTGCCGGGCCCGGACAACCGGGCCAAGGACGAGATCCGCTTGGCCGATCGATGGCGGAAGAGGATGGTGCCGGCCGGGATACCGGTAACGCGCTGATGCGCGGCGAGGCGAACGGTTTTAGCAAGAGCCGGTCTATCCGCGACGAATTACAGCGGCGACTTTCCGATCCGGCGCGCAGCTATCTGGAACGGGACTATCTGCAACGCTTGCTCGATATTTTCTAGAGTGGATCGCGGATTCTGTTATAAATCCTCGCCATGACCCAAGATCATCCGTTTGCGCAATATGTCCGCATTCTCGGTAAGGGCCCGAAAATGTGGCGGGACATGACTTTTGACGAAGCTAGAGCAGCCATGAATATGGTGCTCTCCGGCGAGGTCGAGCCATTGCAGCTTGGTGCGTTCCTGCTGCTGCTGCGCCGCAAGGGGGAAACGGGTGCGGAACTCGCCGGCATGGTTGCCGCCGCCCGTGACCATTTTCTGGAGCAGGATGTTGCGGCAAAAGTCGATTTTGACTGGCCATCCTACGCGGATCGCCATCGGCAGCAGCCTTGGTTTATCCTCTCCGCCATCCTTCTCGCCGACCAGGGGTACAAGGTGTTGATGCATGGCATCGAAGGCTATGCGGATGGCTATGCGCCAACGCGGCCAGGTCTCGCGGTATTTGGTATTCATGCGGCGACCTCTCTCACCGATGCGGCAGCGCGGCTTGGGGGGAATAATCTTGTCTATGTCGGGCTCGAAAAATTCTGCCCTTCCGTTCAGGCGCTTTTTGAACTGCGGCCCCTGCTCGGCGTGCGAACGGCGGTGAATACATTCGGGCGGGACATTAACCCCTTCGGTGCGCCCTATCAGCTTCAGGGAGTCTTCCATCCGCCCTACAAGGCTCTGCACCTCGGGACAGCACAAGCTCTCGACCAGCCTAACAGCCTGATTTTCAAGGGCGGTGGCGGTGAAGTACAGCGCAACCCGATGAAGACGGTTCTAGCTGATGCACTGGTGGGCGGCGAGGCGGTGGTGCAGGAATGGCCAGCAATGACGGAGGAGAATGTCTATAAATGGCGGGAAGAGGATCTATCGCCAGAGCAGCTTCTCCACCTCTGGCAGGGAAGTCTTGATCTTCCAGTACCTATCCTGGCGGTTATTGGCACCCTTGCTTTTGCCCTTAGATTAGCGGAACCCGCTCTTGCGATCTGCGAGGCTGAGGCACGCGCCCGGGAAATTTGGGAAAGCCGTGATAAAAAACGGTTCGGCTAGGCTTAGCCATTCTTTTCATACCACCATAATTCAACACTGTTTCCCCAATAGGATGGGGCGGCAGGTAGCCGGATTTCCGGCCAATGCGCCAGCCATTGTTCGTCCGTATAATAGAGTGGAATAACATAATGACCCGCGAGCAACACCCGATCGAGGGCGCGCGCTGCATTGACCAGTGTCACCCGATCCCGCGCGGAGGCAATCCGTTCGATCATGGCATCGATGGCGGCAAGGCGGATGCCTGGATAGTTCCGTGTGCCCGGCGTTTGGGCGGCGTCACGGCTCCAGTAGAAGGCCTGCTCATTCCCCGGCGAAAGTGACTGACCCCAGCTATTGATGATCATGTCGAAATCATAATCGGTCAGGCGGTTCTGGTAACTTGCCGTATCGATCTGGCGAGTATTGCTCTGGATTCCCAGAAGTTCGAGATTTCTCTGAAACGGAGAAATCAGCTTGATATAGTCGGCATTATTGATCAGAAACTCGATCTCGAACGGGCGACCAGTTTCCTGATGTAAAAGAATACCGTTTTCTACCAGATAGCCAGCTTCGGTTAATAGTTTTTGTGCTTCAATAAGATTTTCGCGGGCGCGGCCCGATCCGTCCGTTTTGGGAAGGCGAAATGCTTCCTTAAATACGGTCTCAGGCAGTTCATCCGCGAAGGAGGAGAGCAACTCCCGTTCAGCATCATTGATCGTGCCCTTGGCGGCAAGCGCAGAGTTTTGGAAGAAGCTGTGCGTGCGTTTGTAAAGGTTATGCAGAATGTTGGCGTTCACCCATTCGAAATCAAAGGCGTGGGTCAGGGCCTTGCGTACGCGCACATCTGCAAATTTCTTTTGTCGTGTGTTGAAGACAAATGAGAGCATCGGTGCGGGAATGCTGAGCTTCGGCGTTGATTTCTTATATTCCGCACCCGACTGCCAGCCATAGGCGGCAGTCCATTTGGCTGCACTGCTTTCGAATCGAGCATCGATATTGTGGGATTTGAACGCTTCCAGTGCGACATCATCATCGCGGAAATAGTCATAAATTATCCGTTCGAAGTTATGCCGGCCTTTGTTCTGCGGCAGATGCCAGCCCCAGAAACTCTTATCCCGGCGATAGATGATTCGCCGCCCGGGTTCGACTTTCTCAACCAAATAGGGGCCGGAGCCGATCAAGGGAGTAAGGGAGGTTTTCTCAAAATTGGCATTATTAAACGCAGATTTCGGCAAAACGCTCATCAGCCCCATAATAAGCGGCATCTCGAAGCGACCTTCCTCCTCGAAGGCAAAGCGGATGGAAAGAGGGGAAATAATTTCGGCCGCCGTCACTTTGCGGTAGTAGCTCTGGACATT
>CALEMG010000360.1 GCA_937910835.1 uncultured Alphaproteobacteria bacterium
CAAGAAATCCACAATTGCCTTGCTCCAGTTCGCAAGCTGCCCAACATCAGCCGCGATTTCAGCCTGAGGAAACTCACGCTCCAGCTCTTCAATCAGCATTGCTTTATCGTCGCCAAAATAGATGGCACAGACACCATGTCGCGTCCCGGCAACCAGCATTAGACCGAGAAAGCACTCCGCGAAGGCATAAGCGATTTCCGCGCCTACCCCGCCTTTTGCGTAAGATGCCGGTGTCATGCCAAAGCGCGCATGTGCCTTTTCATAAAGCCGGGAAGCAGACCCGAACCCGGCACCATAGGCGGCCTCAGTAACTGTTTCGCCCGCCTTCACATTTTCCTTGAACGCCTCCGTCCGGCGATTATCGTAATAGTCCATCGGGGAAATGCCGAGAATCTTCTTGAAGCTTCGGGAAAGATGATCCTCGCTATATCCTGTCTCGCTCGCCAGCCTGCGGAGGCTGAGTTTCTCTTCCGCGTTCTCCGCTATATGTCGTTCGATCAACTGGCATATCTGGCGGGTCAAGGATAGTCCCGGATCAGCAATTTTCACCAAATCCGGCCGGCACCGGCGACAAGCACGAAATCCCTCCGCCTCCGCCAGTTCCGGCAAATCAAAAAAGAGGACATTTTCCGGCTTGGGGTTGCGTGCCGGACAGGAAGGACGGCAGTAAATGCCTGTCGTCCTCACCCCATAAACAAACTTGCCATCTTCGTTCTTGTCGCGGATCATGACCGCGTTCAGTCTTGCATCACTCGTCATTTTTTTAAGCCCATCTCAATTACATTGAGTGGTAATTTAGGCTCCCCGTCGCACATAAACTATCCGATTCCCGCGATGATATTGCCCACGCGACCCGGAAGTTCAGGTTGCCGTTTCCTCAAGCTTGGGATCTTGTTCCGTTTCTTCTTTGTCGGGATTTTTTCGGCGAATGATGATATCGCCATTTTCATTCATTTCCGGCGCTTCATATTGCGGAATGGACGCAATAAAGGCTCCCAGAGCATCCATAAGCTTCGTAATTCCCTGAAGCGCTAGATTTTCAGGATCATCCTTCTTTTCGTCTGCCAATACCGGCGGAGCGAGAGTCAAAAATACTGTGATTGCGGAAGCCAAGATAACCCGTTTCATAGAAAAATCCTCCGGCGAATTAATATGCCTTACCCTTTTGTATGTAGGGAATTCCGTGGCAAATACACTGCTTTGTCATAATATAGTCTGAACGCATCGTATTTGAAATATGAGAAGAAGATTCGGCATTGTTTGATCTTGTCATCATGGTGGACTGGTCCGCCGCAGCCTCTCCGGGACCCGCGAAGCCTTCCCCGGATAGATGCTGGCTCGCTTGGGCCGCAAAGGGTACTCTCTCTGACCCGGAATATTTTCGAACCCGCACTGCCTGCATGACGCGCATTCATGAATTGCTCGCGAATTGTGAAGGACCGGCTTGTGTCGGGTTCGATTTTCCCTTCGGGTACCCCGCCGGAAGCGGCCTTGGTGGCGGGCGCACCGCCGCCGCCCATATCGCTCGCAACCTCACTTCGGATGAACTGGACAAAAACAATCGTTTCGAGGTTGCAGCAAAACTCAATAAGGACATATCAGGCGACGCGGGCCCCTTCTGGGGTTGCCCGTCGACTGCCGCATCGGACTATCTGACTGTCATGAAGCCAGAATTTACCCATTCCGTCTTCACGGAAAGGCGCACTGTCGATAAATTCCACCGGGAGGAAAGGAAGGAGCAATCAATATCCACAGTCTGGAAGCTATACACCACCGGTTCGGTCGGCAGCCAGTCTCTAACCGGCCTGAAAGAATTGGACGATCTCGCCCGCAAATCTGATATCGCGCATCGCGTCAAGTTCTGGCCGTTTGAAACAGGCTGGGAAGCGGATCTGGACGGGGTCATCCTTACGGAAATCTGGCCAAGCCTGAATAGTCAGGAACTCTATGATCACCCGATAAAGGATGCGCGGCAGGTTCTGGCCTGTCGGGATTGGCTGTTGGAAAAAATAGCCTCCGGCACCGCGCAGAATGCCTTTGCCGCGCCGCAATGGCTTACCCCGCCGCAAGAAAGAAAATGCCGGATTGAGGAAGGCTGGATTTTAGGCGTCCGGTAAAAACTCTCGGAGGAGATCAGCTTTGGTGCGCTTAAAACCGGAGGCAATCCATCGTTTCTCCATCTCGTTTAGCAAATGCCCAAGATTTTCGCCTTCTTCGATACCGCGGCTTAGTAGATCCCGGCCCGTGACAGGAAACTGCGGCGCGTTCCAATGTGACGCCTCATCAAGATAGGCATCTAGCTTTTGGTTCGCCCCGAGTTCCGACCATAGCAGCAAGGTTTGATCTAAAACTCCCGTTTTCCCGATTTTGTAGAGGACTTCCTGTCGCGCGGAGGAAGACATATCAGCCTCAACATCCCTCGCGCACATCACGGCAAGCCGTTCTTTTTGTTTGTTGGAGAAACGGAGCTTTCCCGCAAGATGCAGCACCCTGTC
>CALEMG010000361.1 GCA_937910835.1 uncultured Alphaproteobacteria bacterium
ACTGCAAGCGATTGAATTTCAATGGGTTTGAGGCCGGAACGGTCAATCGCCTTGACATCGGAAATGGACAGGGTGACGGCTCCGGTGTCGCCGGATCTGACCGAGTTTCGCTCTGGCAGTTCAGCATCGACCATCATGGCGGCCATCTCGTCGGTTGATAAGTCTGCGACGCGTCCGCCGCCTACCATTTTTCCCCGCCGCAAGATTGAGACATCGTCCGCAAAAGCCGTCACCTCACGGAATTTATGGGATATCATCAGAACGGTTAGGGTGCCTGCTGTGCAGAGATCCTTGACCAGACCCAAAACCTCGTCCGCTTCTTGCGGCGTTAATACAGATGTTGGCTCGTCAAGAATGAGAAAACGTCGTCCAAGATAAAGCTGCTTCAGAATTTCGAGTTTTTGTTTCTCTCCTGCGGCAAGCTTCATGACCGGCTGGTTTAAAGGGACGGAGAAAGGCATGGTCTCCATAAAGGCATCAAGGTTTTTACGCTCCGTGCGCCAGTCGATAATACTCGGCGCGTCTTCCCGGCTAATCACAAGGTTTTCCGCCGCAGTGAGGGACGGGACAAGGGTAAAATGCTGATAAACCATACCGAGGCCGAGGGCATGCGCGGCTTTAGGGTCCGTCACGGCGACTTCACGATTGTCCACCAAAAGATCCCCTTCCGTGGCATGATAGAAGCCCATGATACATTTGACTAAAGTGGACTTACCGGCGCCATTTTCACCCAGCAAAGCGTGAAAGCTGCCGGGCGGAACCTTGATTGAGACAGCATCCAGAGCCGTGAAATTCCCGAATTTCATGGTCATTCCGGCGGTCTCTATCCCGATTGCCGTAGGTGGTTTACTGGAATTCTCACTCATGGCAGCTGGCTCACAAAAGTCTTGCTGTCAGACACAGACCCGAAAACACCACCTTGCATTTTGACCATACTAATGGCTGCTTCATGGTTTCCGGGATCCGTCGCGCCGCAGCAATCTTCGAGTAGCAGACACTCAAACCCGCGGTCATTGGCCTCACGCATGGTCGTATGAACGCAGACATCCGTGGTAATGCCGCATAAAACAATATTTTCCACACCCCGAACGCGCAGGACAAGTTCAAGGTCGGTTGCGCAAAAAGATCCTTTGCCGGGCTTGTCTATGATTGTTTCCCCCGGTATGGGCGCGAGTTCGTCGATAATTTCCCAGCCAGATTCCCCGCGCACCAGTATTTTTCCGCATGGACCGGGATCTCCGATGCCTGCCCCGATCTGGCGGGACCGCCAGCGTTTGTTATCGGGCAGGTCGGAAAGGTCCGGGCGATGACCTTCGCGGGTGTGAAGGATATGATATCCCTTATCCCGCATGACTTCGAGTACCTTGGAGATGGGCTTGATAGGGGCTCGCGTGAGGCTCAAATCATAGCCCATTTGATCCACATACCCACCGATGCCGCAGAAATCGATCTGCATATCAATGATGATTACAGCCGTATTGTCTGGTCGAAGATCCCCGTTGTAAGGCCAGGGATAAGGATCGGCTTTGATGGTCGTCATATCGCTTTCTCCAAACATGTTTTCTTGTGTCGGCAGATCAGGGTGTTGAAACCCTGCGATGGTCTTCCAGTTGCCGTAAGCAGCCCCAGGCTGGGAACTATGCGGATTACTGATTTGCCGATGCCATCTATGCCACTCATTCATGACCCCTATTTCGTGATGCTGAGTTCGCCCGGCGCGCCGGTCATTGACTTGGTACTGGAGCTTGTGAGGATCATCATCACCAGAGTCAGGACATAAGGTGCGGCGTAAAACAGGTAATATCCCTGGCTGATGCCGACGGACTGTAATGCCGGGCCGAGGGCGCCGGCACCGCCAAATAACAATGCTGACCAGAAACACAGAATTGGATTCCAACGCGCAAAGATACCGAGTGCAACTGCCATAAGCCCTAGGCCCGAGGATATGCCCTCGTTCCAGCTACCGTGGTAGTAGAGGGAAAGGTAGGCACCACCAACTCCCGCCAAAGCGCCACCGGCGGCCGTCGATAAAAGCCTCACCTTATTAGGGTTCAGGCCCATGGCACGGGCGGCATCAGTGCTGTCACCGACGACCCGGATGATCAGGCCCATGCGGGTGTTCCGGAACATCCACCACATTCCGACTGCGATTACAATGCCAAGCAGGAACAGAATATTTATCTTGAGTGCCGCTTGCACTTGCGGCAGATCCGACCAGCCGCCAAAATTGAGAGCGGGCAAGTCCGGTGCGACTGGCTGGATATACGGCTTGCCGAAAAAGAAGGCGAGCACAATCCCAAACAGCATCATGGCGATCCCTATCGCAATATCGTTGACAATGGGTAATTTGCATATCCAGCCATGCATCAAGCCGAAAGCGGATCCGGCAACCATAGCCGCTAGTACACCGCTCCAGGGAGAACCCGTGTGATAGGCAACCGCATAGCCGGACATTGCCCCGAACACCAGGGTTCCTTCCAGTCCCAGATTGATGCGGCCGGATCGTTCGGTTAGGCATTCACCAAGGCTGACAAACAGAAACGGGGTGGAAACGCGGATGGCACCACCGAGAACTGCAAGAGGAACACTCCATAGACCGATATCATCCCCCATTATTTGCTCCATCGGTCAGGATCGAAAATCCGGAACCGTCCATAAAAGGTTTCACTAATCAGGATGGCGATAAAAACAAAACCTTGCAGAACCAGAATTGTTGCGTCCGGTAAATCCATGCGCCGTTGTATGAGACCACTGG
>CALEMG010000362.1 GCA_937910835.1 uncultured Alphaproteobacteria bacterium
CAACCCCTAGGGAGTTAATCCCGGCGCGGCGCGGAATACTCCCTCGCGGCCAGGGTTTAGTTTCCGCCACCACATAGAAAGGGCTGCTCGCAATATCAAAACGGCTGTTCGGAGTCTTGTAGTTGAGCGAGGCGGGCAGCGTTTCGTGACGCAGGGCTTCCACCACCTTGATCAGGCTGGTCGTGCCCGCCGCCGTGTCCAGATGACCAATATTGCTCTTGACTGAGCCGATCCCGCAAAACCCAGTGCCGCCCTCACCATAGACCTGAGAAAGACCCGCGAGCTCGATCGGATCACCGACCGGTGTGCCGGTGCCATGGGCTTCGATATAGCTGACGGTTTCCGCCGGAACATCGGCGATGGCAAGGGACTCAGCCGCCCATCGACGCTGGGGGCGAGATAACCCGCCTTCTGTGCTCCGTCGTTATTAACCGCCGAGCCGATCAACACGGCACGGATATCATCGCCATCGGCCAGCGCATCCTCCAACCGGCGGAGGACCACCAGCGCCGCGCCGGAACCAAACACCGTTCCCTCGCTGTCGTTATCAAAGGGGCGGCAAAGGCCGTCCGGCGACTGGATTTCCCCTTCGGCGAATTTATAGCCATGGCGATGCGGCAACTCAACCGTCACGCCACCAGCAATCGCCATGTCGCATTCCATGGAAAGGAGGCTGGCCGCCGCCTGATGCACGGCAACAAGCGAGGTGGAGCAAGCCGTCTGAACCGCAACGGAAGGACCCTGCAAATTCAGGATATAAGACAGGCGGGTCGTGAGAAAATCCTTGTCATTGCCCGTATGACGAAGCAGGAACATGCCGATTTCTTCCACCAAATCCGGATTGGTGAGCAAGTTGAACGGAAGGTAAGCCTGCATACCCGAGCCCGCGAAAACGCCAACCCGCCCGTCGAAATTTTCGGGCATATGGCCCGCATCCTCCAACGCCTCCCATGCGCATTCAAGGAAATGGAGATGCTGCGGATCAAGGATCGAGGCCTCACGCGTGGAAAAGCCGAAGAAACCGGCATCGAAGCATTCCATATCGGAAAGATGGTTTGCCGCCCTCACATAGTTGGGGTCGGCAAGTTCTTTCGGATTGACGCCATTGGCGAGCATTTCCTCATCGGTGAACCAGCGCGTGCCGATGCGTTCATTCGCCAGCAGATTCCACAGCTGCGCAACGGAACGCGCAGACGGAAACCGTCCGGCCATGCCGACGATAGCAATCTTTTCAGAGGTCTGAATTCCCTCAATGCTGTCTGTCATACTTCCGCTCAATTCTGCCGTCGCCTGCGGTATCGTTTATGGTGACAGGTGGTTCAATCCTGCCAAATAGCATTTTATTGTACAGCTGCTCCGCTTCTTCTTGTCATCCGGGCCCGCCGCGCCGCCGCGCGCTGCGCCCCGCGCTTAGCCGCCGTCGTCTCCCCTTCAACCGGGCCGTCGCCATCGAGATGACGGGCCAGCGCCTGAATGGTGGAGAAGCGGAACATGTCTGTAATCGCAACTTCCTTGTCGAATAGTTCCTTCAATCGGCGCTGCACCTGCACCACCAGCAGGGAGTGTCCGCCAAGATCGAAGAAGTTATCGGTAACGCCCACCTCGGCAAGGCCGAGCGCTTCGCACCAGATCTTGGCGATTGCCGTTTCCGTATCGCTCTGCGCCGTTTCCGTCGCAGCATTCGCCTGCCCTTGCGGTTTCGGCAAGGCCTTACGGTCAACCTTACCGTTTGGCGTTTGCGGCATCACATCCAGCACAATCACCTGAGAAGGGGTCATGAATTCCGGCAACCGCTCACCAAGTTTCTTCCGCACTTCCTGCGGATCGATCTTATGGCCCGGAGTGGCCGTTGCAAAGGCGACGAGGCGCTTGTCGCTATCGCCGGTTTCGAACACAGTGACAGCGGCGTCTTTAACTTCATCCAGCGCGCCAAGCTTCGCCTCGATCTCGCCAAGCTCAATCCGATGGCCGCGCACCTTGACCTGATTATCCATTCGGCCATGGAATTCCAGATTACCGTTCGGCATATGACGGACCAAATCGCCAGTTCTATAGAAACGCCCTTCATCGGTATCGAGAAAACGCTCCGCTGTCAGCTCTTCGCGGTTCCAGTATCCATCCGCGACACCATCACCGCCGATCCAAAGCTCCCCGGCGACGCCGCTCGGCAGTGCCTGACCAAATTCATTGCGGACAGAGTATATCGTGTTGGCAATCGCTTCACCCAGCGGAATGGTCTCCCCCACCATTTCAAGATTGGCGACTGAGGACCAGACGGCTGTTTCCGTCGTGCCATACATATTGAGCAGCGAACCTTTCAGATGAGAGCGCAAATTCCGCGCAAGATCGGGCGGGAAGCCTTCGCCGCCAACCATCATCACCTCCAGCTTGCCAAGCGCGGTTCGGCCCGCCTGCTCCGCCACCAGGAAGGAGGCCATAGACGGCGTGCATTGGAAATGGGTAATGTCATGCTCGACAATCTGCTCCGCGACGGAGGCTTGACGGGCGACGCCGCCTTCGGCCAGCAGGTTGTTTTTCAGCTCGTTAATATAGGTAAGATGCTTGAGCGCGAGGTCCGTATCGACGCCAAAATCAATCAGGCAACCAATTTCATCAACGCCCATGCGGGCAATCTCGCGAACCAGTTCCTGACAGCTTTCCGGCGTGCCGAAAAGGCCACTTGTCTGGTAGTAGCGCTCAAACGCATGATCGAGGAGCGCTTCCGTCTCTTCCTCGGAAAGTTCCTGTTTTTCAAAGACTTCCTGCGGCGTCAGGCCCGTCGCATCCGCCTTCTGCTTGAAGGTCGGGGAGCTCCAGGAGGCGCGGCGGAGGAGATCGACCGAGCTTTTGAGATACTCCTTCATCGGCTCGCGGACGGTTTCGCGCACCTGATCCTCATCCTCGCCAACAAAAGTATGCAGCATCAACGTAACCTTGCCGTTTCCGGGATGCCCAGCCTCGCGCCAAGCCATGCGGTAGGCACGGATTTTCTCGGCCACATCCTCGAACTTCTGCCCCAGAAGATGGGTCAGCACGTAACAGCCCTTTTCCGCCGCCGCCGCAAAGGTTTCGGGATTGCCCGCCGCCGTCAGCCAAAGCGGAATTTCGCCCCGAACGGGGCGCGGCAGGGTGGAAACCTCAATCTCCTCGCCCTTGTGGTTCGGCAGTTTCACACTCTCACCACGCCAGAGCTTGCGCAGCATATCAATGCCGTTGAGCATGATGTCCTTGCGGTTCTCGAAATTATCGGGCTGGAGCACAAAATCATTCGGCTGCCAGCCGCTGGCGATACCGATACCGGCGCGTCCGGCGGAGATGTTGTCCACCAGCGCCCAGTCTTCGGCGACGCGCACCGGATTGTGCAATGGAAGAACACAGGAACCCGAGCGGATATCCACATTTTTTGTAAGCGCCGCCACCGCGGCGGAGCTGACCGCCGGATTGGGGTACAGGCCGCCAAAGGCATGGAAATGCCGTTCTGGCGTCCAGATCGCCTCAAAACCGTTTTTATCGGCGAATTTCGCGCCCTGCAACAACAGACGATAGGCTTCGGGTCCGGTCCCCGAGACTTCGGAAGCAAAGTAAAAAAGGCTGAAGCCTGGCACCGCCGCGGAAGAAACGCCATCCGTTTGCAGCACGACTGTGAAGCCGCGCGCAAGGGTCCAGAAAATTTCCAGCACCGAGATATCGAAGGACACCGACGTGATGGCGAGCAGGCGCACTTCTCCCTCATGAGGAACGGTCAGGTCCGTGCCGGTAAAGAAATTAACAATATTCCGATGAGTCAGCATCACGCCCTTAGGCGTGCCGGTCGAGCCCGACGTATACATCATATAGGCAAGATCGGACGGCTCCCCGGCGGGCTGGGAGAAATCACTCTCCGTCGCGTCCGGATAGACGATCTTCTTTGGGTCGAGGCGGAACTTAAACTCTGTCGTCGGGCTGGCAACGATGATCGGTGCGTTACTATCCTCAACCATGAAGGCGACACGTTCCGCCGGGTAGGACGGATCAAGCGGCAGATAGGCGGCGCCCGTTTTCAGGATTGCCAGCAATGAAACGATCAGGTCGGTCGATCGTTCCAGACATAACCCAACGATCACGCCCCGTCCCGCGCCGCGCGCGGCAAGAGCAGCAGCCAGCGCGTCGGTGCGCGCTTCCAGCTCAGTGTAGGTCAGCACGTCATCATCGGCTTTAAGCGCAATAGCATCCGGGGTTTTTGTCGCCTGTTCGTGAATTACCTCATGAATGCGTTTATCGCGCGGATAGTCGATGCCCATGGCATCCATGCCAGCCTGTTTCTCGCTCGGATCGGTGAGCGGCAGGTCTTGTAGCGCTGTGTCCTTCTGTGACGCGAAGGCATTCAGGAAGAACGCAAGGTCACTGCCCATAGCGGCGAGAATATCGCGCGCATAAAGCCCCGTTCTGGCGATAAGGCGCGGATTGTTTCCGAGAGCAAGCAACAGCAAGCGATCGCCCAGGAGATCGGCATCCGCCCCCTCTTTCGCGGTGATAGCGACATTAAGCGCCCGCAGGGCCACGTCGCGCGCGGATGGATCAGGCAGGCGGGCAATTAGATCGACGCTCCGCGGACCTTTGGCTTCCCCGTCCGCCATTATGCTGGCAAAGGACTGAAGGATACCGCTTACGCTGATATCCGCATCGACCGGCAGGGTGACAATCTGACTCTCGGCGATTAGCGGATGCGCCGTGGCGCCAGTATCGACACCGCAGGAAACAGTCTTTGCCCCCATCAGCAGCGAATGCCAGACGAGAAAACCCGCGGCTCCCTCTTCCGCATCAAGCGGCTGGGTAAGCGTAACGGGCACCGATACAGCACCAGAGGCCATATCGCGGTTCGATGGATAAGGGGATTGCAGCGGCTGGGCGGCGGCGAGCGCATCCTGCCAGTAAAGCTCGGCTTTCGCGGTGGCCATCAATACATCATCGGCCAGCGGCACGAGCGGGGGAATTTGCGTGCCCACTTGCAGTCCAACAGCATTCGGATGGCGGGGTTCCCCGGCAAGACAGCGGAACGCGCCAAGCGTCACATCATGATCACTCGCGGAAATCGTGATCCCGTCATCGTCCAGCGCAACCACCTGTCCCGGTGCGTTGGTGGCCGGACCGTCCTGAATGGTGAGCGAGCCGACAAGGGAAATGGATTTTCCCGTCCATAGCTTCGCCGCGCCGAGCGGATTGGCGTAAGCGCCGAAATCCAGCGCACGGACAAGCCGGTCTAGCTCGGCGGCGGGTTTGGTGAAATCAAGCGCGCCAAGCGCCTCGGGTCGTTTCTCGGCATCGTAGCGATTCTTTTCGGCACCCTGCTCCTGCGGGCGAACGGTATCGGATTTGAGTTCCCCGACCAGTTCGACGAAAGAAGCGAGCCCTGCCTCATAACATTTCGCGTTGAGGCTCATGGAGGTTTCATCGGGCGCAATCTCCACCGCGCGGGATTTCAGGATACGGCCCTCATCCGGGGAGGCGAGCATTTCATGCCAGGTTACGGCGTGGGAAGTTTCGCCATTCATCAGCGCCCAGGACGTGACATTGATGCCGGCATATTTTGGCAATGGCCCATCAAAGAAATTGACCGCGAATTTTCGGGGGCGAACAGGCAAATGCTGCGGGAAGATGGTCAGGTTGACGATACTGAACAGGTAATCGAAGGAAAGATCCTTAAGTCCCTCCTCACCCGGATCGCCAAAAAGAGTCAGCCCTTCCGCCTCCGCCCAGGCGCGAACACGCGGCTCGCGGGTCAGGATTGCGGTAATTTCACCGCCGGCGCGCCGGAACTCTTCGGCACATTGAACAAGTAACGTTCCTTCACCAATGAATAGCCCGTTCATTTTTCAAACCAGGTCCTTCGCCTTCGTATTTTTGTTGTTGTACTGAACTCCTTGAACTCAACATAAAAATAACCTGTTTAATAACCCTTAACGGTCGGAAATATTTCCATCATATTCTCGCCATCAAGTCGGAACGGGAACGTCCGATACAAAATGGGGAATGTGATATCCCTTCTGCACCGCAGGGCGACCCGCTATGCGATTATACCAACCCTTAACATTCGGATATTGATTGAGGTCAATCGTCTGCCATTCAAACCGTGAAATCCAGGGCCAGATCGCGATATCAGCAATACTGTAATCTCCGGCAACATAATCACGCTCGGACAACGCTGTATCGAGCACGCCGTAAAGCCGTTTCGCTTCATTAAGATACCGTTCTTCCGCGTAAGGCGCCTTGCCGGGATTGAAACGGACGAAATGATGCGTCTGCCCGGCCATCGGCCCAAGCCCCCCCATCTGCCACATTAGCCATTCCATCATCTGCCAGTATCCCGTCTCGTCCGAAGGGACCAGCTTGCCGCCCGCCTTCTTCGCGAGATAGAGCATGATCGCGCCGGATTCCATCATCCGAACGCCGGTGTCATGATCAACAATCGCCGGGATACGACCGTTCGGGGAAATCGCCAGAAATTCGGGCGTTTTCTGGTCCCCGGCCGTAATATCAATCGGCTTTACCTGATAGGGCAGTTCCAGCTCCTCCAGCAGGATAGAGACTTTCCGCCCGTTCGGCGTGCCCCAAGTATAAAGATCGATCATGCTTTTTGTTCCTTCTTCAAGAGGTTGTTGCTTTCTGCCCCTGTTCCCGCGCTGCGGAGAGGCTCTGTTCCGGTGTTAATACCTCCGGATCGACAACCACCTCAATTACCGCCGCCTTGCCTGAGGCTTGAGCTGCCGTGAAGACAGCTTCGAAATCCTCCGTCCGGGTGACCTTCTCGCCAAAGGCGCCATAGGCGCGTGCAAGCGCAGCGAAATCCGGATTGGCAAGCGTCGTTGCATGCACGCGGGCCGGATAGGTCCGTTCCTGATGCATGCGAATGGTGCCGAGCATACCGTTATTGACGATAATAAAAATAACCGCCGCGTTAAATTGCATCGCCGTCGCCAACTCCTGCCCCAGCATCATGAAACAGCCATCACCGTTGAAGCTGACCACGGTCCGTTCCGGCGCTGTGATCTTGGCACCAATCGCGGCAGGCACGCTATAGCCCATCGCCCCGCTGGTCGGCGCAAGCTGGGTGCGGTATTTTTTATGCTGGAAGAACCGGTGGGCCCAGACCGCATAGTTCCCCGCCCCGGCGGTGATAATTGCATCTTCGGGCAGCGTGTCATTCAGGTAAGCAACGATCTTACCAAGATTGACCGGACCCGGC
The DNA here is from genome assembly GCA_937910835.1 of uncultured Alphaproteobacteria bacterium. GTDB lineage: Bacteria > Pseudomonadota > Alphaproteobacteria > Sneathiellales > Sneathiellaceae > Sneathiella. Next base: position 7,223 of record CALEMG010000362.1, read on the forward strand.
ACCTCGGTCGGTTTGATCCGCTCCAGATAATCGGCGCGGGCGTTCATCACCCAGCCTTCGCGCGCCTTCACACCGCCAGGCGCCATGGCGCGCGCGGCGGCGGCAAACTCCGGCATGCGGGCGTTGATCGCAATATCGGGAAGGTAAACACGGCCAAGCTCCGACGCACCGGGATGCACATGGACGAGCGTCATGGCCGGATTTGGCACATCGATAAGTGTGTAGCCTTGCGTTGTCATCTCCCCCAAACGCGGGCCAACAACCAGCAAAAGATCACTTTCCTTAATCCGCTTCGCAAGCTTGGGGTTTATGGCAATTCCCACATCCCCCGCATAGTTAGGATGACGGTTGTCGAAACAATCCTGCGACCGGAGCGACGCCCCGACCGGAATGCCGTGGCTTTCTGCAAACGCCTCAATATCCTTGACCGCCGCCCGGGTCCAAGTGGCCCCGCCGACTATCATGAAGGGCCGCTCCGCCGCAGCAAGCCTGGCCTCCAACGCCATCATATCGGCGGCGGCCGGTGCGATGGACGGGGCTTTTGCGGGGTGGGCGATATCCGCAACCTCGACCATATCGGTCAGCATGTCTTCAGGCAGCGCCAGCACAACAGGTCCGGGCCGCCCGGAAAGCGCCGTGTGAAAGGCACGGCTGATATATTCGGGAATGCGGCGGGCATCATCGATTTCAGCCACCCATTTCGCCATTTCACCGAAGACGCGGCGGTAATCCAGCTCCTGAAAGGCCTCCCGATCGACGGCATCGCGCCCGACCTGCCCAACGAAGAGAATCATCGGCGTACTGTCCTGGAAGGCAGTATGCAGCCCGATCGACGCATTGGTCGCGCCGGGGCCGCGCGTCACCATACAGATACCGGGCCGACCGGTCAGCTTGCCATATGCCTCCGCCATATTGGCCGCGCCGCCTTCATGGCGGGTGTTGATCATGCGGATGCTGTTAGCGTGATTATAAAGCCCATCGATAACCGCGAGATAACTCTCCCCCGGCACACAAAAGACAGTGTCCGCCCCCTGAATTGCGAGTTGATCGGCGAGGATTTGCCCGCCCGTCCTGGCTTTCATTGATCCTGTCATTCCCGTCCCTTGATCATGCATGTTTTATGGTTGCGTGATCCTAACAGATTGTCGTGGTAAGCCAATGACAAGATTCAACTTTTCAACGCATTGCAGGCATTCACGCACGCCGCCGCAGCGCCGCTACGAACGAGAAAAGCGCGAACATAATCGCGGCGGCGGTGACAATGCTGGGACCCGAGGGAGTATCGAACTCCACGGAGCCCGAAATTCCGGCAATCACCGCGATCAGCCCGAAGACCGCCGCCCATATCGCCATGTTTTCAGGAGAGGAGACGAGCTGACGCGCCGTCGCCGCCGGAATGATCAGCATCGAGGTAATCAGGAGGATGCCGACAATGCGGATGGAAACCGCAACCACGATGGTCATTAGCAGCATGAGAAGGATATTCGCCCAGACCGTATTCACCCCTTCAGCGCGGGCGAGATCCTCATGCAAGGTCATCAGGGTGAGTGACGACCAGTTGAAAACAAGCAAGCCAATCACCGCCAATCCGCCGCCATAAATCCAGTAAAGATCGCTGATCCTGACGGTCAGAATATCGCCGAACAGATAGCTGTAGAGATCGAAGCCGACATTGTTGAGGAAACTGAGCGCCACCATCCCGATGGAGAGCGCCGCATGAGCGAGAATACCGAGCAACGTGTCCGTCGCCAGCACCCGACGTTGCTGCAGCCAGACGAGCAGGAACGCGAACAGGGTGCAGACAATCACCGTGCCGAGATTGATATTGATGCCATAGAGCAGCCCGAGCGCGATGCCGAGAAGGTCGCTATGGGCGAGTGAATCGCCAAAGTAAGCCATCCGCCGCCAGACCACGAAACAACCGAGCGGTCCTGCAATCAGTGCAACGCCGATCCCCGCCGCGAGCGCGCGGAGGATAAAATCATCAACCATCAAGCTTTTCCATATCTTCGTGGGCGTGGGGATGGCCGTGATCATGAAGATGGCCCGTCTCGTCATGCCCATGATCGTGGTCGTGATCATGGCTGTGGTTATAGACCGCCATCAGCCGCGCCATATCATTGCCGAACAGGCTGATAAACTCCGGATCGCGCGTCACCATATGCGGCTCCCCATGGCAGCAGATATGATGATAGAGACAGACCACCTCCCGCGTGCTCGACATCACCAGATGCAGGTCATGGGACACCATCAGGATGCTGACGTCGCGCTCGGCATAGATCTGTTCGATCAGCTTGTAAAAAGCGAGCTGCCCCGTCACATCGAGGTTTTGCGCGGGCTCGTCAAGCACGAGAAGGTCCGGCTCATCAAGCAATGCACGCGCCAGCAGGACCCGTTGCAGCTCCCCGCCGGACAGCACATGGATCGGCTGATCAAGAATCTCCGCGATCGCGGTTTCCTTTGCGACTTTCTGTAGAACATCTCGCGGCGCCTTTTTGCGCAGGGTCAGAAACCGCCGAACCCGGATCGGTACCGTATGATCCGCCACCAGACGCTGCGGCACATAGCCGATTTTGAGCCCCGCGCGCCTTACCACCTCCCCTTTGGAGGGAGGATAGAAACCCATCATGCATTTCAGCAGCATGGATTTTCCGGCACCATTCGGCCCGATTATGGTGATAAAATCCTTCTCGCCAATGCTGAGGGACACGTCCTCAAGGATGGTCTTCCCGTCGCGATACACGCTGACCCGGCGGGCAGAGAGCAGTTCAGTCATGAATTAATGGACCCCGCGGCAATCACTACATTCGCCGGTGATCTCAAGCGTGACATGCTGTATTTCGAACTGGTTGCGCCAACTGGTCTTTGCCACCGCGTCAACGATGTCGAGACTGCAGCACTCCTTTGCCTCTCCGCAGTCAGAACAGATCAGAAAATAGCATTCGCGATGCTTGAGCGGATGGCCGCAGCCGACAAAGGCGTTCAGGCTGTTGATCTTGTGCACCAAGCCGTTTTCGGTC
>CALEMG010000363.1 GCA_937910835.1 uncultured Alphaproteobacteria bacterium
GCAAAAGAAGTCGGGCGAAAAGCAGGCAGAGCGCAATACAAACGGCCAATGTGCCGGGCCATAATGGAAAATAGATGTTCGGTGTGTTGCCGCCTATCTCCCAAGTACGCAAGAAATTGGCCCAACCACCCTTCACCAACGCAGCTATAACAAAGCAGGCGATGATAAGGGACAACGCCTCCATTATCCAACGAGGGCGGCCAGTCAATCGCGAGACGACCAGCGTCATCCGCACATTGCCCCAATGTGCCTGGCAATAGGCTATACCAAACGCCGCAACCAAGACCATAAGCTGTTCGACCATATCAAGGCTGCCATGAATCGGCGCCCGAAAGGCACTACGGCCAATAATCTCCGCCACACCGAGAGCCATAATCACCAGCACAACTATGCCAGCGAGCACAGCAAACAAATTTTCAACTGGCTTTAAAATACTGTTAGCCAGTCCTATTAATCGCTCCATTATTACCTCCACCAGCACCTGTTAGCAGGAGAATGTGCCCGGCAACAAAGGCGTGTGCCGGACACATCTTTTCTATAGCTTAACGTCTGTTTTTTAGTTGCTTGACGTTATTAGTTGTTATTGGCTTCCTTCGCGAGGGAGAGGACTTGATCAAGCAGCGCCTGACCGTCCAAACCTTCCGCATTGCGCGCTGCAACCCATGCATCCCAGCTTGGCTGCACCGCTAACTCCCTAATTTTCAAGATATCTTCTTCAGAGAAGTGTACTTTTTCAAGACCGCGCTCTTCGAAAATCTTTTCATTCTTCTCGTCAATCTCGACATAAGTATCGATCTGGTGCTGATAAGCAATTGGCTTCACTCGATCGATCAGATCTTTATATTGCTGCGGGAGAGCCTCATAGGCCTGTTTGCTGGCCGCAATAACACATGTCAGAGAACCCAAAGAGGATTTCTCAGTCCTCCATGACGACAATTCATGCAGTTTGTATGCCGCAAAAGCATATGTATATGGGAATGCGACGCCATCCATAACGCCCTTCTCCAATGACTGATACATTTCAGGAGCCGGAACGGTGGTTGTCACGACACCAATGGTTTTCATCAAATCGCCAATACCGCCCGACGCATTCAAACGAAGACCGTTCCAGTCTGCGAGGCTTTCCGGTGCTTCTCCCTTACCCATAACCTCATAATTAGGCATCAGACCCGTCATAAGGGGATAGGCATTCCAGCGCGCGAGTTCATCCAGCACTGCCGGATTATGAAGATATCCTTCGTGAACCTTCACACGAGCTTCTAGATCGGTGACGGGGAGAAAGGCAAGGTCAAGCGCCGTAATTGCCGGTGTTTTGGATGGGTGGTAGACCGGGCAGAACATTGCCGCCTCAAACGCGCCAATCTTCAGGCCATCCAGATTTTCCTTAGGATCGGACAGAACGCCGCCATACTGGAGCGATATTTCAAAATTCCCGTCCGTGGCTTTGGATATCTGCTCTGAGAATGATTCCATCCCTTCCATGATCCCACGGCGCTTGCCCCAGGTAGACAGCAGCCATTTAACTTTTGGGCCGTCAACTTCCGCGGCCTGCGCCGTTGTCACGACCGTGCCACCCACTCCAAATCCTAGCGTTACTGCGGTCACCATGCCACAGGCCACCAAAAGTGCCTTATTTCTTAGTTTCATTGTGTAATCTCCCTTGAAGGTTAGTTTATTCTACGCGCATTTTTGTATACTGACTGATTATTCATTCACTTTACTATATTATTAAACTAAGGACAAACGGTTTTTATCGTTCGTCGTCCTGAGTGGATTTTCTCCTTCGCACCAACCGCTGCTTTCGAAGTCGGCTAGTCTTCAACCATTCCGGATTTTAACTTGTCTTATGCGGCAGAAATACCGCCATTCACGCTGATCCCCTGCCCTGTTATCTTGGCTCCGCCAGGACCCGCCAGGAATACGGCGAGCGGCGCGATATCCGCAGGCGTAACAACGCCGAGCTTTGCCTTCTCCTCCGCCTTTTTGAAAAGCCGTTGGGTAAATTCTTTGCCCATCTACCGGTCATAGGCATCCTTGCCCGCATGAATGGTTGGCGTTTAGGCGTTGACGCGTATCCCGTGCCGGGACTGTTCAAGTGCCATGGTGCGCGTGAACATCAAGGTACCAGCCTTACTGCCGCCGATAACGGCTTCACCGGGCGTCGCAATTTTAGCGGCATCAGACGAGAGATTTATAATCGCTCCACCTCCCCGTTCAATGAGATGTGGCAGGGCGGCGTGACAAGTGTAAATCACGCTCATGAAATGCGCCGCGACTAGAGCGTCCAGCCCTTCGGGACTATTCTTATGAAACGGCATCGGCATATGATTGCTGGGTCCGGGGATACTGGTAACCACGATATCCAACTCACCAAAAGCCTCAATCGTCGCGTCGACAGGTTGCTTGGCGCCTTCATATTTTGTCGAATCTGCCGCAATAAATCGGACATCCGCACTGGGCGCGCGCTTTTGCAGCCGCGCCACGGCATCGGCGCCGCGCTTTTCCTCGCGTCCATTCCGCATAATGCGCGGAACCCCCGCCTCCGCCAGTTGCGCGCCAATCTCGAAACCAATACTAGACGTGGAACCTGTCAGCATCGCCGTACACTCACTTAACTGTCGAACCTTCATCTCATTTCCTTCCTTTTTCATTTTTATTTCCGCGATTACAGCTATCCGAAAAGGAGCGCTTTTGCTTCTCTCAAGGTTGAGATTTTCTCGGCATCGAAACCCGCCACATTCTTTAGCACCTCTTCGGTGTGCTGCCCAAGGCCTGGTACGGTGGGTCGGACATGGCTATCCGTTCCACTCATCTTGTAAGGTGGATTAACAACACGAAAACTACCTTCCGTATCCTCAACATCAACGAAGCTTCCCCGGTGTTCAGCCTGTGGATCCTGCATTGCCTCCTCAACACTGAGATAGCGTGCCGCCGGAACTCCTGCATCAAGCAGAACGTCTTCACATTCAAGTGCGGTCCGTTTCGCCGTCCACAAGCCGATACGCGCCATCAGCTCATCCCAGTTACGCACCCGATCTCCCGGAGTGAGAAAAAGCGGATCGTCCATCCACTCCGGATGGCCCGTTACCTCGCACAGGTTCTTGAAGTTATTGGCATTGATGGGAACGACGATGATGTTGCCATCGAGGGTTGGCAACGGACCATAGCGAGGCCGCCGCGCCGAAGAGGGCTGTTGTTCGGACTGGATTTCATAAATCAAAAGGTTAAGCATGCACTCCATCAGCGTCGTATCGATCTGTTGACCGATGCCGCTGCGCTCACGCTGATACAATGCGGTTTGAATGGCCGAGGTGCTATAGAGGCCGCCCAAGACATCCGCAACGAAGACGCCTGTGATTGCCGGTTTTTCCTGCTCCTCCTGATAACGGAGGAGGGTCATATCATAGCCGCTCGCCGCGTGAACCATGGGCGCATAAGCGGGCTTTTTCGATTTTGGGCCATCCTGCCCATATCCAGAAATCGCACAATAGATTATCCGCGGATTAATTTTATCGAGACTCTCATAGCCGAGCCCAAGACGCGCCATCACGCCGGGCCGGAAATTTTCAACAACCACGTCAGATGAAGCAGCAAGGGCCCGTACGACTTCAAGTCCGGCTTCGCTCTTAAGATCTACGGCAATACTCTTCTTACCCGCATTGAGATGCCCGAAATACCGGCTGCAGTTCCCGCGAAGGGGCGGCTGGAACCGCATATAATCGCCCTTGAGCGGCTCAATCTTGATCACTTCCGCACCGAGATCGGCAAGAAGTCGCGTGCAATAGGGACCCGCCATCATGGAGGTAAAATCGAGAACACGCACACCGGCGAGAGCATCTTTCTGATCTATACTTGGGTTTTCCTTATTCATACAAATCATCCTCTTGTTTTGATCAGTTAGTTATATTGCCGCCGCAAAATCAAAGCGCCCGCTGGCGATAACCACAACATCACGCTCAACCGCGCGGCAGCGAAAAAAAGCGCCTGCTTCTTCGTTTCGCCAGATCTCTACCCGAATGGTATCGCCAGGGAGGGTCGGCGCAGAAAAGCGAACGCTTAATCGACCGAATTTCTCAACATCATAGTCACAGCCCGCCTTTCACAAGGCGTGGCCAGCGCTGCCATAGGTGCACAGC